>JAGREA010000102.1 GCA_020446745.1 Rhodobacterales bacterium
GCCCAGGGAGTCGGGCAGGGACGGGGGCGGGGCGGGGTTCGGGGGCGCATCGGGCGGCGTCATGGTCGCCACCCTACCACGGCCGGTTGTCCGTTTCGCGATGGAAATTGGCCTTACCATCCATAGCGGTCGTTTGCGGATGGTTCTAAACTGCGAAAACTGGCTCCACGGATCACCACCATCAGGCTTTCGATGTCCCGCACCCCCACCCCCACGCCGACACGAGGCGCCGGCTGGCGCCGCCCCGAGGTTCTGCTGATGGTCATGGCCGCCGCCATGCCGTTGGCCTTTTCCACCTGGCAGGCGCTGCTGAACAACTTCGCCATCGAGCGGGCGGCCTTCACCGGGGTGGAGATCGGCATCCTGCAAAGCCTGCGCGAGATCCCCGGCTTCCTGTCCTTCACCATGGTGCTGGTGCTGCTGGTGATGCGCGAGCAGACCCTGGCCCTGACGGCCCTGCTGCTGCTGGGCGTGGGCACGGCCATCACCGGCCTGTTCCCGTTCGAGCTGGGGCTCTATTGCACCACCGTGATCATGTCCATGGGGTTCCATTTCTACGAGGCCGTGGGCCAGTCCCTGGCGCTGCAGTGGGTGGACAAGGACCGCGCGCCCCACGTGCTGGGGCGGCTGATCGCCGCCGGTTCCCTGGCCTCGCTGGTGGCCTATGGCGGCATCTGGCTGGCCGTGGACCTGGCGGGCCTGGACATGCCGGCCGTCTACATGGCGGGCGGCGGGCTGACCGTGGGCGTCACCCTGGTGGCCTGGATGATGTTTCCCACCTTTCCCCAGGCGGTGGAGCAGCGCCGCTCGCTGGTGCTGCGGGGGCGCTATTGGCTGTACTACGCCCTGACCTTCATGAAGGGCGCCCGGCGGCAGATCTTCGTGGTGTTCGCCGGCTTCCTGATGGTCGAGAAGTTCGGCTTCGACGTGGCCACCATGACCCTGATGATGCTGGCCAACCATGTGGTCAGCATGATGTTCGCCCCGTGGATCGGCCGCATGATCGGCCGCTGGGGCGAACGCCGGGCGCTGATCGTGGAATACGCCGGGCTGACCATCGTGTTCGCCGCCTATGCCTTCGTCGAGGTGGCGGGCATTGCCGTGGCGCTGTACGTGGTCGACCACCTGTTCTTCGCCATGGCCATCGCCATCAAGACCTATTTCCAGAAGATCGGCGATCCGGCGGACATGGCTTCCACGGCCGGGGTCAGCTTCACCATCAACCACATCGCCGCGGTGGTCATCCCGGCCCTGTTCGGGCTGATCTGGATCGCCTCGCCGTCGGCCGTGTTCCTGATCGGTGCCGCCTTCGCCGTGGCCTCGCTGGGCCTGGCCCTGATGGTGCCGCGCCACCCGGGCCCCGGCGAGGAAACCACCCTGGCCGCTCCGCTGCCCGCCGCCGCCGCGGAATAGCCCCTGATCCCTTAGCCCCTGATCCCGTAGCCCCTGATCCCGTAGCCCTTGATCCCGCCCAACCCGGACCCTAGGCTGCTGCTGTAGGGATTCCCCCGGGGAGAGATCATGGAACAGCGGTTCGAAGGCACCGACACGTTCGTCGCCACGGAAGACCTGATGGTGGCCGTCAACGCCGCCATCGCCCTGGAACGCCCGTTGCTGATCAAGGGCGAGCCGGGCACGGGCAAGACCATCCTGGCCCACGAGATCGCCAAGGCCCTGAACAAGCCGATCCTGGAATGGCACGTCAAGTCCACCACCAAGGCGCAGCAGGGCCTGTATGAATACGACGCCGTGGCGCGCCTGCGCGATTCCCAGCTGGGCGAGGAGCGGGCGCGGGAGATCGGCAACTACATCGTCAAGGGCCGCCTGTGGGAGGCCTTCGACCTGGACCACCGCCCGGTGGTGCTGATCGACGAGATCGACAAGGCGGACATCGAGTTTCCCAACGACCTGCTGCTGGAACTGGACCGCATGC
Source organism: Rhodobacterales bacterium (assembly GCA_020446745.1). Lineage (GTDB taxonomy): Bacteria > Pseudomonadota > Alphaproteobacteria > Rhodospirillales > JACKKN01 > JAGREA01. Next base: position 1,934 of record JAGREA010000102.1, read on the forward strand.
AGTTCCACGTGTATGAGACCAAGCACACGGTGATCGCCCGCAGCCGCCCCATCATCATCATCACGTCCAACAACGAGAAGGAGCTGCCCGACGCCTTCCTGCGCCGCTGCTTCTTCCACTACATCCGCTTCCCCGATGCCGAGACCATGCAGCGCATCATCCAGGTGCACTTCCCCGACGTGCAGAAGCGCCTGGTGGCCGAGGCCCTGAACGTGTTCTATGCCTTGCGCGACGCCCCGGGGCTGAAGAAGAAGCCCTCCACGTCCGAACTGCTGGACTGGATCAAGCTGCTGATGGTGGAGGACATCCCGCCCGAGGCCCTGCGCTCGGACGACAAGAAGGACCTGATCCCGCCGCTGCACGGCGCCCTGCTGAAGAACGAGCAGGACGTGCACCTGCTGGAGCGCCTGGCCTTCCTGAACCGCCAGGGCCGGTAAGAAGCAGGGGGGCGGCATGGAAGGCCTTCCCGAACTCGATACCCTGATCAGCACCGGGCGGACGTACCTGGACATCCTGCTGGCGTGGCTGGCCGACAACGCCTTCGTCATGTCCAACGCCGCCCAGGTGGTGATCATCCTGGTGGCCTTCGTCATCGCCCGGGTGCTGGACCCGGCGGCCCGGCGCCTGGTGGCCAAGGCCAAGCGCGGGCCCTTCGCCGAAAGCTACCTGCGCATCCTGCTGCAGAACCTGGCCAGCCTGACCCTGCCGGTCATGTGGCTGATCGTCCAGTGGCTGTCCATTTCCATCGCCGCCCATGCCGGCTGGCCCACCCACCTGCTCACCGGCGTGGTCAGCCTGCTGACGGCCTGGGTGATCATCCGCCTGCTCACGTCGGTGGTGGGGCACGAGGGCTGGTCGCGGGCCATCGCCGTGGCGGCCTGGACCGTGGCGGCCCTGAACATCGTCGGCTGGCTGACCCCCACCATGGCGTTCCTGGACGACCTGGCCGTCACCGTGGGCGACCTGCGGGTGTCGGTGCTGGGGGTCATCAAGGCGGGCATCGCCCTGGCGGTGCTGCTGTGGGCCGCCGGCTGGGCCTCGCGGCTGGCGGAAAACCGCCTGCGGGTGGCCCGCAACATCACCCCTTCGGCCCAGGTGCTGTTCGGCAAGCTGCTGCGCATCAGCCTGTACGTGCTGGCCGTGGTGGTGGGCCTGAACAGCGTGGGCATCGACCTGACGGCCTTCGCCGTGTTCTCCGGCGCCCTGGGCCTGGGCATCGGCTTCGGCCTGCAGAAGGTGGTGGCCAACCTGATCAGCGGCATCATCCTGCTGCTGGACCGCTCGGTGAAGCCCGGCGACGTGATCGCCATCGGCGACAGCTTCGGCTGGATCAACGCGCTGCGGGCCCGTTATGTCTCGGTCATCACCCGGGACGGCACGGAACACCTGATCCCCAACGAGGAGCTGATCTCCCAGCGGGTGGAGAACTGGTCCTACACCGACAAGCTGGTGCGCCTGAAGCTGCCCGTGGGCATCAGCTACGACAGCGACCCGCGCCAGGCCGCCGCCCTGGCCGTGGAGGCCTCGAAGGGCGTCGAGCGGGTGCTGGACCGTCCGGCCCCCGTGTGCCACCTGCGGGGCTTCGGCGACAGCGCCCTGAACATGGAACTGCGGGTGTGGATCCAGGACCCCCAGAACGGCGTCGCCAACGTGACCAACCAGATCCTGCTGCGCATCTGGGACGCCTTCCAGGAGGCCGGCATCGGCATCCCCTTCCCGCAGCAGGACGTGTACATCAAGTCCGGCTCGGTGGTGAACGTCGGCGCGCCTCCTCCGCCGGCCCCGCCCGACACGCCTGCACCGCCGCCCGCGGACGGGGGCTGAGGCGTGGACCGGCACATCCTGGTCATCAACGCCGGCTCGTCCAGCCTGAAGGTGCGGCTTTATCCCCTGGGCGCCGACGGCCGGCCGGGGCCCCACCGCCTGGCCTGCCAGATGGCCGGCCTGGGCGGCCGCCACCCCCACTTCGACCTGACCGACGGCCAGGGCCACCCCATGGACCCGCCCCACGGCACCGACGGCCTGGCGGCCGTGGCCGACCACGGCGGCGCCCTGGACCGCCTGCTGGGGTGCCTGGAGGCCCTGGAGCCGAAGCCGCGCATCGTCGCCGCCGGCCACCGCATGGTCCATGGCGGCGGGCGGTACGTGGCGCCGCTGCGGCTGGACCGGGCCTCCATCCGCGACCTGGAAACCCTGGTCCCCCTGGCGCCCAACCACATGCCCCACAACCTGGCCGCCGCCCGGGCCCTGGCCGAACGCCGGCCGGACCTGCCCCAGGTGGGCTGCTTCGACACCGCCTTCCACGAAACCCTGCCGCCGGAAGCCCGGGAACTGGGCCTGCCCCACGCCTATACGGAGCGCGGCGTGCGGCGCTACGGCTTCCACGGCCTGTCCTACCAGTCGGTGGTCAACCACTGGCCCGAGGAGACGGGCGGACCCCTGCCGGAACGCCTGGTGGTCGCCCACCTGGGCAACGGGGCCAGCCTGTGCGCCATCAAGGACGGCCGGTCCATCGCCACCACCATGGGCTTTTCGGCCCTGGACGGGGTGCCCATGGGCACCCGCAGCGGCGCCGTGGACCCGGGGGCGCTGATCTACCTGATGCGCACCGAGCACCTGGACGCCGACGGGTTGGAGCGCCTGCTGTACACCCGGTCGGGCCTGCTGGGCCTGTCCGGCGACAGCGGCGACATGGAAGACCTGCTGGCCGCCGGCACCGACCGGGCGCGCCACGCCGTCACCGTGTTCTGTTCCCGGGTGGCCGGGGCCGTCGCGTCCCTGGCCATGGCCCTGGGCGGGGTGGATGCCCTGGTCTTCACCGGCGGCATCGGCGAGCACGCGGCGCCGGTGCGGGCCGACATCCTGGTCCGCTGCGCCTGGCTGGGGGTGCGGGCCGACGATGCCGCCAACGCCGCCGGCGGCCCGCGCCTGACGGCCCCCGGCAGCCCGGTCGCCGCCTGGCTGATCCCGGCCGACGAGGAAGGCGTGATCGCGGCGGAAACGGCGCGGATGCTGTAGCACCGCGCGGGCGGCACCAATGCTTCGAGACGCGCCTTCGGCGTTCCTCAGCATGAGGGCATAACTTATTGAAAAACCTCACCCTGAGGTGCGAGCGCCGCGAGCCTCGAAGGGTTGTTTCAGCCGGGTTCGGTGTTCAGGCAGGAAGCCCTACCGCCACAGCCCCAGCCCCCGGCGCCGGGCCGCCTGTTCCTCCAGGCGGTAGCGGTCGGACGATGTCGGCATGCGGGCCAGGCCCTTCTGCACCAGCAGCAGGGACAGGTCGTTGCGGCCCGACAGGCAGGTGGCCAGGGGCACGTCCCGGTCGTCGAACTCGCCGTCCAGGTGGTAGCAGGCGATCTCGTTCAGGCGGATGGCCTGCACCAGGGCCACCCGGGCCTCCTGGCCGCAGGCCCAGTTGACGCCCTTGGAATCCTGGCAGGTTTCCGTCAGCTCGGGGGCCGTGCTGCCGTGCAGGCGCACGGTGATGCCGCCCCAGCACTGGCCGTCCTTCACCGCGCCGCCCACCTGGAGCGTGTTGCCGTCCATGATGCAGGGCGGGCCGCTGATGATGGCGTCGGACCGCGCCGGCTCGGGCATCAGGGCGCCGGCGGCGGTCAGGCCAAGGAGGTAGGAAAAGGGTCGAAAGGCGCGTTTGGGCGATCCGGTCACGGTCGTGGCTCCTTCGTCCAAGGGCGTGCGTCGAGACTTCCAGGGAATCATGTCGCGGTGGCGGGCATCCGAATCAAGGGCCGTCTCCGCGGCGTCGCCTTACCAGGTTGAAACAAGAAGACTAATTCAATGTCGGGAACCGTTCCGCGATGGCCTTGGCCGTGTCATCCGGGACAGCGAACTCGTACCCCTTGAACGGCGCCATGAATTTCGTATCCACCCCGTTCTTCCGCAGGACGTCCACGGCGTCTCCGATAATGATGAACAGCCAGTTGGAAACGTACCAATGATAGTCGCCCCGCTCCTTTTCCAGAAACCGTTCCAGCGTTTGCCGAATCCCCGGCACGTCCCGCTTCTTGACTTGAAGCGATAGCGTGGCGGCGTACTTGTAGATTCCGGGAAACAGCGCGTCTGAAAGGGCTTGGAGGTCCGCCTCGGACTCGGCGTCGGGACAATCCTGGAATGCGTGGGCGATGAGGAAGCGATCCACTGGCGTATCCTCCGCCAGTTTCGCGGCAAATCCTCGCAGCGAGCAGTCTCCCCCATCCTTCCTGGCATGCAGGATCATCAGAAACAGCCAGGGCTTGTCTGCGTCCAGGATGGGCATCGAATCTGAATTCTTGGCGAGAAGAGCCGAAAGACCGTCAACGGCCTTCGAAAGTTTTGAGTCCAGCTTCCGCAGGTGCAAGTCCTCTGCCAAAAGTAGGACCGCCGGTCGGTAGCGGTTCAAGTCAAAGACGTTTCTGAAGATTTGCGCCAGTGCGTGAACCAGGATCTCGGGGTGACTCTTTGGGGCGTGAGCGGCCAGCTCCTTATAGAACAACACCGGCAATGACAAAGGGATTAAACCCCTTTTCAGCGGTGGCCATGGGTAGGGGGTGGGTGGTGTCCAAGTGGTACCGTGGCGAACCGTAAACACCCATCTGCGTTGGTCATCTAAACAGATCAGGATGTCGAGGTACTCAGGCGGCGATGTCGGGTCGCAGTCCTTGCTGGAATAGGCAAAGCGCTTGATGTAGGTCCAATCGACGCCGTCTATCAGCCCGTGGTTGGAAAGTCTCTCGTGGTAACCGACGCGTAGAACTACCGGCTCGTCCGCCGCCGCCGCGTCGCACCAGACAAGGAATGTCAGGAGGATCAGAAGTCGTGAGTAACGGGGAATGGCGGTCTCCTTGGGCATTTCATCCAAGAGTACGCCTGGCTCATTTGCGTCTCAAGACAAGCGGGTGCGCGCTGGGGGGCCGAGCCTAGTCATCCCCCGGCCCGGCCCAGCGCAGGCCAGCCAGGTCGGCCATGTCGCGCTTCCAGCTTGTCAGGTCGTCGGGGTTGAAGGCGGACAGGCGGTTGTGGCCGCAGGCCCGGGCCAGCACCTGCATCAATTCCACCGACGCCCCCAGGAACCGGGTCAGGCGGGCGGCGGCGGCGTCCACGTCCAGGCGTTGGCGCAGCTCGGGTTTCTGGGTGGCGATGCCGGCCGGGCAGTTGTTGGTGTGGCACATGCGGGCCGCCACGCAGCCCACGGCCTGCATGGCCGCGTTGGCCAGGGCCACGCCGTCGGCGCCCAGGGCCAGGGCCTTCACGAAGTCGGCCGGGGTGCGCAGGCCGCCGGTGATGATCAGGGTCACGTCGCCGCGCCCGCGGGCGTCCAGGTGGCGCCGGGCCCGGGCCAGGGCCGGGATGGTGGGCACCGAGATGTGGTCGCGGAACAGCAGCGGCGCCGCCCCCGTGCCGCCGCCCCGGCCGTCCAGGATGATGTAGTCGGCCCCGGCGGCCAGGGCGAAATCCATGTCCGCCTCGATGTGGTTGGCCGACAGCTTGAAGCCGATGGGGATGCCACCGGTGATCTCGCGCACCCGGTCGGCGAAGCGGCGGAAGTCTTCCACCGTGGACAGGTTGGCGAAGGTGGGCGGCGAGATGGCCGGCTGGCCCTCGGGCAGGCCCCGCACCTGGGCGATCCTGGCCGTCACCTTGGCCCCCGGCAGGTGGCCGCCGGTGCCCGTCTTGGCCCCCTGGCCGCCCTTGAAGTGGAACGCCTGGACGCGGGTCAGCAGGTCCTCGGAAAAGCCGAACTGGGCCGAGGCCAGTTCGTAGAAGTAGCGGCTGTTGCTTTCCTGCTCCTCGGGCAGCATGCCGCCCTCGCCGGAACAGATGCCCGTGCCCGCCCCCTCGGCGCCCCGGGCCAGGGCCACCTTGGCCTCTTCCGACAGGGCGCCGAAGCTCATGTCCGACACGAACAGGGGGATGTCCAGTTCCAGGGGCCTGCGGGCCGCCGGGCCGATGACCAGGCCGGTGGCCACGGGCACGTCCTCCATCAGCGGCTTGCGGGCCATCTGTGCGGTCAGGATCTGGATGTCGTCCCAGTGGGGCAGCAGGGCGCGGGGCACGCCCATGGCGTCCACGGGGCCGTGGTGGCCCATCTTTTCCAGCCCGTCCCGGGCCAGGGCGTGGATGAAGGCCACCGTGGGTTCCTCGGGCGTGGGCGTGGCCTCGGGCAGGGAGTCCGCGTTGCCGGAGGCGGCCGGCGTTACCTCCTGGTCCTTTTCCAGGCCGGCGTGAGAGCCGTCGCAATAGGGCGGGCTGCCGGTGCCCTTGCACTGGCACAGCCAGGCCTCTTCGTCCTCGTCGGCCGTGAACTTCAGGGGCTCCAGGCCCGTGCCCCGATGGGAGCCGTCGCAGAACGGCTGCGATGTCGACCGCCCGCAGACGCACCAGAAGTAGTCCTCGCCGGCCTTCAGGTCGACGGCGATGGGCTCCACCTCGGCGGCGATGGGCTTGGCGGGCGAATCGGGCATGGGGACTCCGGGGACGGTGCGGCGGGAATCCGATGCTAGCCGAGGCCGCCGGATGAACCAACTCGCACCGCCGACTACTCCATTAACGTGTATTTGCTCGATATATGCGTTTTCAGGTTGATACCCTTCATTGGGGCATCTATGATGAGAACACAAAGAAAACATGTGGTGAGGTTGAGGTGAGCATCCGTCCCGTCCTTCCGGTCCTGGCCCTGTGCGGCGTGGTGGGGGCCTGTGCCTCCCAGCCCGACGACATCCAGACGTCCTATGTGTCCCCGGTGTTCTACAAGGACTTCGACTGCGAGCAGATTTCCCTGGAACTCCAGCGGGTCACGCACCGCGCCAACGAATTGCGCAACAGCCTGAAGTCCACCGCCGACGCCGACGCGGCGCAGATGGGCCTGGGCCTGATCCTGTTCTGGCCGGCCCTGTTCCTGCTGGAAGGCGGCGACGGGGCCGAGGCCTCGGAATACGCCCGCCTGAAGGGCGAGAAGGAGGCCCTGGAGCAGGCCGCCGTGCGCCGCAAGTGCGACATCCAGGTGGTGCCTGTCGAGGCCGACAAGGCCAAGCCGACCCCGGTGAAGGGGGCCGGCGAGGGGGAATGGGCCGGTTAGGACGCGGTGGGGGAGGGGGCGCGCGGCGGGTCTAGCGGTCCGCCGCCCGCCCCGGTCCGCCTCGATTTCGAAGCCTCAGTCCTCCACCACCTCGAAGTCGTGGGTGATCTCGGCCGTGTGGCCCAGCATGATCGAGGCCGAGCAGTAGGTTTCCGCCGACAGCTTGATGGCCCGTTCCACGGCGCTGTCCTTCAAGCCCTTGCCGCGCACCACGAAGTGCATGTGGATCCTGGTGAACACCTTGGGCACCTCGGGCGCGCGCTCGGCGGAAAGCTGGACCTCGACGCCGGACACGTCCTGGCGGGCCTTCTTCAGGATCGACACCACGTCCACCGAGGTGCAGCCCCCGGCGCCCAGCAGCAGCAGTTCCATGGGCGAGGGGCCCAGGTTGTTGCCGCCGAAGGCCTGGCCCGTGTCCATGACCACCCCGTGGCCCGATCCGCTCTGCCCCAGGAAGGTCATGTCGTTGACCCAGGTCACCTTGGCGTCCATGGCGCGTGCTCCTTGTTGGTGTTCGTATGGGTAAGTTGGACTTCCTATAGCGCGGGCGGGGGGTCGAACGGAAGGTGCCGCGCGTGCTAGATTGGCCGCTGGACCGGACCGGAGCCCCCATGTTCATCAACTTCTTCCTGGAACTGAAGGCCGCCAAGGTGCCCGTCAGCCTGCGCGAGTACCTGACCCTGGTGGAAGCCATGGAGAAGGGCCTGGCCGACTACAGCGTCGAGGACTTCTACTACCTGTCCCGGTCCTGCCTGGTGAAGGACGAGACCAACCTGGACAAGTTCGACCGGGTGTTCGGCCACGTGTTCAAGGGCCTGGAGGGACCGCCCGCCGAGGGGGCGGACCTGCTGGCGGCCCAGATCCCCGAGGAATGGCTGCGCAAGCTGGCCGAAAAGGTGCTGACGCCCGAGGAGATGGCGCAGATCGAGTCCCTGGGCGGCTGGGACAAGCTGATGGAAACCCTGAAGCAGCGCCTGGCCGAACAGAAGGGCCGCCACCAGGGCGGCAACAAGTGGATCGGCACGGCCGGCACCTCGCCCTTCGGCGCCTACGGCTACAACCCGGAAGGGGTGCGCATCGGCCAGGACAAGAACCGCAACAACCGGGCCGTCAAGGTGTGGGACCGGCGCGAGTTCCGCAACCTGGACGATTCGGTGGAACTGGGCACCCGCAACATCAAGGTGGCCCTGCGGCGCCTGCGCCAGTTCGCCCGCACCGGCGCGCCCACGGAACTGGATTTGGACGACACCATCCGTTCCACGGCGCGCCAGGGCTATCTGGATATCCGCATGGTGGCGGAAAAGCACAACGCGGTGAAGGTGCTGCTGTTCCTGGACGTGGGCGGTTCCATGGACCCCCACGTGCGCATGGTGGAGGAGCTGTTCTCGGCCGCCCGCACGGAATTCAAGCACCTGGAATACTTCTACTTCCACAACTGCCTGTACGAGCGGGTGTGGAAGGACAACCGCCGCCGCCGCACCGAGGTGACGGCCACCTGGGACGTGCTGCACACCTATCCCGCCGACTACAAGGTGATCTTCGTGGGCGATGCCTCCATGAGCCCCTACGAGATCACCTATCCCGGCGGCAGCGTGGAGCACTGGAACGAGGAGCCGGGCGGCGCCTGGATGCAGCGGGTGCTGGACATCTACGACCGCGCCGTGTGGCTGAACCCCATCCCCGAACAGTGGTGGGCGCACACCCATTCCATCGACATGGTGCGCCAGCTCATGGGCGACCGCATGTACCCCCTGACCCTGGACGGCCTGGACCGGGCCATGCGCGACCTGGCGCGGTAGGGCTGATTGAACTCTAGGGCCTCAGCCCCGGCGCCCCGCCGTCGCCTCGGCCAGCACGCACAGGATCTCGAACAGCATGTTGGCGCCCACCAGGGCCGTGTTGCCGCTGGGGTCGAAGGGCGGCGCCACCTCCACCACGTCGCCGCCCACCAGGTCCAGGCCCGACAGGCCGCGGATCATGCGCTGGGCCTCGAAGGTGGAAAAGCCCCCCACCTCGGGCGTGCCCGTGCCGGGGGCGTACACCGGGTCCAGGGCGTCCACGTCGAAGCTCACATAGGTGGGGCCGTCGCCCACCACCCGGCGGGCCTCGGCGATCACCGCGTCCACGCCCATCTCGAAATATTCCTCGATGGCGATCACCCGCATGCCGCTGTCGTAGGAGAACTGCCAGTCGTCGTCGCCGTAGGTGGAGCCGCGAATGCCGATCTGCACCGTGCGGGCGGGGTCCAGCAGCCCTTCCTCCACGGCCCGGCGGAACGGCGTGCCGTGGGTGTACCTGTAGCCGCCGAAATAGCTGTCGGTGGTGTCGCAGTGGGCGTCGAAGTGGACCATGCCCACGGGCCCGTCCTTTGCGATGGCCCGCAGGATGGGCAGCGACACCAGGTGGTCGCCGCCCACGCTGAGGGGCACCACGCCGGCCCCGTGCAGGCGGTCGTAGAAGGCATGGATGCGGTCCAGGGTGTCCATCAGGTCGATGGGGTTGACCGGGCAGTCCCCGGCGTCGGCCACCCGGCACAGGTCGTAGGGCGCGATGCGGCTGACCGGATGGACCCGGCGGATCAGGCTGGACATGTCGCGCACCGCCCGGGGGCCGTGGCGCGCCCCGGCCCGGTTGGTGGTGCCGCCATCCCACGGCACGCCCACCAGGGCGATGTCCAGGCCCGCGGGGTCCTCGGCCACGGGCAGGCGCATGAAGGTGGCCAGGCCGCCGAAGCGCGGCATGGCCTTGCCGTCCACGGGTCGCGGGTTGGCGGTGCGGTCGGTCACGGGCGGGTCCTCCCAGGGAGCCGGAGGGCGGGAAAAAGGCCGGGCGGTCCAGGGAGTGCGGACCGCCCGGCGCGCGACAAGACCCGGTTCAGGCGGCGACGAACTTGTCGCGGTACTCGGCGCGGATGGAGGCGTACCAGGTGGGCTCGTCCGGCCACCACCACAGGCGGGACAGGGCGTCGCCCGGATAGGAGGCCTGGAAGGCGGCCTTGGAGGCCTCGTCCAGCAGGTCGGCCACGTTCTTGACGGCCGAGTTGTAGCCCGACGCCTTGACCATCTGGGCCCCGGCCTGGGCCGTGTAGATGAAGTCCAGCAGGGCATAGGCCTGGGGGATGTTCTTGGCCCCGACGGGCATGGACAGGCCGTCCAGCCAGGCGAAGGCGCCCTCCTTGGGGGCCATATAGCGCACCGGCTTGCCTTCCTTCATCAGCTCGATGGCCGGGCCGTCCCAGGTCTGGCCGATCACGCAGCCGTTCTGCATGAAGTTGGCCTTCTGGCTGTTGTGGTCGTTCCAGAAGATCTTGATCCAGGGCTTGTGCTCCACCGCGAACCTGGTGATGCCGTCCCAGATCTTGCGCATGTTCTCTTCGTCCTTGTAGGCCTGCTCGAACGGCGGCAGTTCGCCGATGGAGGCCAGATAGCGGCCGATGCCGGCCATGGTGGAATGGGGCCGGCCCTGCACCTTGCCCTTCATTTCGGGAATCCACAGGTCGCCCAGGCTCAGCTGGCCGTATTCGCTCTGCCACAGGTCGGTGCGCCACGAGATGGCCTCGGTGCCCCAGGCGTAGGGCAGGTGGTGCTGGCCGCCATCCCAGGTCCAGGCCTGCGAGGCGTTGATGAACGACGGTTCCACGTTGTTCAGGCTGTTGATGCGCTTCAGGTCCCAGGGCTGGGTCAGCTTCAGGTCGATCCACTGGCCGCGCCGGTTCAGGGTCGGGGAGATCACGTCGAAGCCCCGGCCCTTGGTGGCCTTCATCTTGTTGATCAGCTCTTCGTTGGAGCCCAGGGGCGACACGTGGGCCTTGATGCCCGTGGCCTTGGTGAAGTCGGCGATCAGGTCGTTGGGCAGGTAGCCGGTCCAGACGATGACGTGGACCTCGCCCGACGACGAAAAGGCGTCGCGGACCACCCAGGGGCCCATGGCGGCGGCCGTGGCGGCGGCCGTGGCGCCGCGCAGCAGGGTGCGGCGGGTGAAGGCGCGGGCGGCGCGGGCCGTCCGGGTCGAGGCATTCTTGGCGCGCGGGCTCATGGCATCTCCCTTGACGATCGAGGTCCGTGCGGGCCCCGGCGGGCGGGCGGCGGACGGGTTGCGACCGTTTGCATGCCATGGACGGAAGTATGATAGAATTCAAAACATTCGAACTAAACTTCAATGGATATCAAACATGCCGTCGCCCCACCGCGAGCCCGCCGGGCCGCCCTTCCGGGCCCAGGTGAGCGACATCGACCTGCGCCTGCTCAGGGTGTTCCGCACGGTGGTGGACTGCCGGGGCTTCGCCGCCGCCGAGCGCGAGCTGAACATCGGCCGGTCCACCATCAGCACCCACATGGCCGACCTGGAGGGGCGCCTGGGCATCCGCCTGTGCGAGCGCGGGCCCGGCGGCTTCGCGGTGACCGACCGGGGCCAGAAGGTGTACGAGGCCATCGGCCGCCTGATGTCGGCGCTGGAAAACTTCCGCTCCGACGTGGGGGCCATCCACGGCCTGGTGGTGGGCGAGCTGACCATCGGCCTGATCGACAACACCCTGACCGACCCCAATTCGCCGGTGCGCCGGGTGATTTCGCGCGTGCGGGCCATCAGCGACCAGGTGCACTTCAACATCCAGATGCTGTCACCCGACGCCCTGGAGCGGGCCGTGGCCGACGGCCGCCTGCACGTGGGCATCGTGGCCCGGGCGACGGACCACCCGGCCCTGCGCTACCGGCCGCTGTACCGCGAGCGCAACCTGATCTACTGCGGCCGCGGCCACCCGCTGTTCGACCGCCCGGCCCGCGACCTGGGGCTGGACGACATCACCGCGGCCAATTTCGTGTCCCTGGGCTACAAGGAGGCGTTCCAGGGCCTGGCCCGGGACCTGCGCTTCAACGGCAAGGCCACGTCCTACAACATGGAAGGGGTGGCCATGCTGATCCTGACCGGCGACTACATCGGCTTCCTGCCCGACCACTACGCCAAGGCGTGGGAGGCGCGGGGGCTGTTGCGCCCCCTGCTGCCGGAAACCGTGGATTCCATGGTGGAAATGGCCGTGGTGACGCGCAAGGACCACCGCTGGACCCTGGCCATGCGCACCTTCATCGACGTGCTGATGGAGGAGCGGGCTATTCCTTGACGTCCGCCATCACCTGCATTTTCACGATCACGTCGGGTTCGTCCACCTGGCCCGAGCGCGGGTCGCCGCGCTTGATGTTGCCCACGAAGGCCATGCCCTTCACCACCTTGCCCCACACCGTGTACTTGCCGTCCAGGTGGGCCGTGCGGGCGTAGCAGATGAAGAACTGGCTGTCGGCGCTGTCCGGCAGGCTGGAACGGGCCATGCCCACGGTGCCGCGCTTGAACGGCTCGCCGCTGAATTCGGCCTTCAGCTTCTGGCCCGAGCCGCCGGAACCGGTGCCCGTGGGGTCGCCGGTCTGGGCCATGAAGCCGGCGATCACCCGGTGGAACTTCAAGCCGTCGTAATAGCCCTGGCGGGTCAGCTCCTTGATCCGCGCCACGTGGTTGGGCGCCAGGTCGGGGCGCAGGGCGATGACCACCCGCCCGTCCTTCAGGTCCAGGTAGATGGTGTTTTCCGGATCCAGGTTGGCGGCTTCGGTTTCGTCGGTGGTCATCGCAAGTCCTCCCAAAAGGATGAGGGCCGCGGCGAGGGCCCGTGCGAGCCACGTCCGTGCGAGCAGCGTCATCGCGTTTCGTCCCCTAATCGTTTTCTGTGGATGTGTTGGCCCCGTGGATGTTTGGCCGGACCCTAGCAACTGGGGACGGAAAGGAAAAGGGGTGGGATGGCGCTCAGCCCTTGCCGTCGCCGCCACCGGGCACCTTGTCGCCCAGCACCTTGTCGGCCAGCATCTTCAGGGCCACGCGCTCGGCGTCGTCCAGGTCGTCCAGCACCGCCTGGCGGTCCCGGTGCACGGCCATGGCCTGGTCGATCAGGGCGCGGCGCCGGGCCTCGGCCGTTTGCGCCCGTTCGGGCACCGGGGGCGGGGTGTCGTCGGTGGGCAGGTCGGTGCGTCGGCCTACCATTTCGTCCTCCAGCTCGGCCAGCGACGGCGGCTCGGCCGGCTTGCGGGCGGCGGTCTTGCGGGGCGGGGCCTTCTTGGGTTGGGCCTTGCGGGGCGACCCGAAAAGGCGTTGGAACAGGGCCTTCAGCATGGCTTCAGGGTGCCGGGCCGGGCTTAAGAATCCGCTAATCGGGCAAGGCGGCCTTGACCTGGGGGTCACGCATCGGCGCTTGACGGGCGGGGGGTCCGCCATTAGGTAAATCGGCATGCATTGATGTGACGGCGGTTTGTACCCCCATTGAAGGACCGTCTCCGCAACATCGAGAACCGAGAGCCCGCGCCCAACCCAACCCCGAAGACGCGCGCCCCCGGCGGCGGCCATCGGCCGCGCGGCGAGGGGGGACTCCGGACCGGTTCGGGGCCTTCGGGCCACGCCCGTTGCGTCACGAAGATGCCACTTGCTTCGCGGCCGAGGCCGCCCAAGGTATGCCCATGAACAGAAACCGCAACGCCAAGATCATCGCCACCCTTGGCCCCAGGACGTCCACCCGTTCCTGGATCGAAAGGCTGTGCCTGGCCGGGGCCGACGTGTTCCGCCTGAACTTCAGCCACGGCACCCACGAAGACCACCGGGCGCGGGTGGACCGCATCCGCCGGGTGGAAAACAAGCTGCGCCGGCCCATCGGCATCCTGATGGACCTGCAGGGTCCGAAGCTGCGCCTGGGCCGGTTCGCCGACCGCCGGGTGCGCCTGCACGCCGGGGCGCCGTTCCGCCTGCAGCTGGCCGAGCGCGAAGGCGACGTGCACGGCGTGACCCTGCCGCACCCGGAAATCTTCGCCGCCCTGAAGCCCGACACGGACCTGCTGCTGGACGACGGCAAGGTGCGCCTGCGGGTGCGCGAGGCCGGGCCGGACTTCGCCGAGACCACGGTCATCACCGGCGGCGTGCTGTCGGACCACAAGGGCGTCAACCTGCCCAGCGCCATGCTGGACCTGTCGCCGCTGACGGCCAAGGACCGGGCCGACCTGGCCTATGGCCTGGACCTGGGGGTGGACTGGGTGGCCCTGTCGTTCGTCCAGCGGCCCGAGGACGTGGCCGAGCTGCGCAAGCTGGTGGGCGGCCGCGCCGCCGTGCTGTCGAAGCTGGAAAAGCCCGCCGCCATCGACCGCCTGGACGAGATCATCGAACTGTCCGACGCCGTGATGGTGGCCCGCGGCGACCTGGGCGTGGAACTGCCGCCCGAGGACGTGCCGTCGCTGCAGAAGCGCATCGTCAGGGCCTGCCGCGAGGCCGGCAAGCCCGTGGTGGTGGCCACCCAGATGCTGGATTCCATGGTCAACGCCCCGGCGCC
>JAGREA010000103.1 GCA_020446745.1 Rhodobacterales bacterium
CAGGGCCCGCAGGCGGCGCAGGGTTTCGCGGGCCGCCGGGTCGGTGGCCAGGCGGGCCTCCACGGCGCGGGCCTCCGCGGCCGGCAGGGCCCCGTCGGCATAGGCCATGAGCATCAGGTCGTCGTGGCCGGGCGTATCGGTCATGGGGACTCCTCCAGCGAATCGTCCGGCCGTTCCGTCAGGGCGGCGCGGGCCCGGTACAGGCGGCTCATCACCGTGCCCAGGGGCAGGTCCAAGGCATCGGCGGCCTCGCGGTAGCTCAGCCCCTCGACGCAGACCAGCAGCAGCACCGCCCGCTGGTCGTCGGGCAGCCGGTCCAGGCGCCGCGACACCTGGGACAGGGCCACCCGGGATTCCGCCGCCCGGGCCCCGTCGGCGGCCGCCGGGCCCAGGGCCGCGGCCGTCGTGCGATAGGTGTTCCAGACGCCGTCGGCCCGGCGGCGGTCGATGTGGATGGTCTGGATCATGCGGTACAGCCAACTGTCCAGGCGGGTGCCGGGGGTCCACTGGTGGGCCCGCGACAGCGCCCGCTCGCAGGCGGCCTGGACCAGGTCGTCGGCCTCGGCCGACGATCCGCACAGGCCACGGGCGAACCGGCGCAGCCGCGGCAGCAGGGCGATCAGATCGTCCCGGAACCCCCCGTCCACGCCTTGTCCTCTCCTGTCTCTCTGGCCGACAACGGCCGGCCCCAATCCTTTATTCCCGAAAAATCGTTTCTCGTGGGGAATAATCTGGCCCGGTCCGCCGTTGTCGATCCACACCCGAGTATGATCCGCGGCCCCCCGGGGCCGCCACCTTGAGGGGAGAGGCGAAGGTGACCCAACCGACGACGAAGCTTGGACGACGGGCCCGGCGGCATGCGCCGGCCCCGGCCGTATCGGCCCTGCTGGTGGCCGCCGCCCTGGCGGTACCCGCCCCGGCCCAGGCCGAGGACGACCCCGAAATCTCATCCGCCACCTGGAGCGCCGAGCGCCACCGCCTGCTGGTGAAGGGCGAGCACGCCCCGCGCGAGGCCCGCATCACCGTGCGCGACGCCCGGTCCGGCGAGCGGATCGGTTCCACCCGGGCCGACGACGAAGGCCAGTGGCGCCTGGTGAAGCGCGACGTGGAATCGGAACACGTGCCCTGCACGGTGACCGCGTCCGTTGGCGGCGACGCCTTCGACAGCCGCGACGTCAACAACCGCCCCCGCCGCTGCGACGCCGACGTGGGCGATGATGACGGCGGTGATGGTGGCGGCACCGGCGGCGGCGATACCGGCGGCGGCGGCACGGGCGGCGGCGGAACGGGCGGCGGCGGAACGCCCGCCGTGGGCCCGCTCAGGGTGCTGGCGGCCAACGACCTGGGCATGCACTGCGCCGACCTGGACTACCGCATCTTCAGCATCCTGCCGCCCTTCAACGTGGTCCACGCCCAGGTGATCGAGCGCGGCAGCGGCAATACCCCACCCCGCATCCTGACCGACCAGGAAGCCCAGGTGACCTACGCCGCCACCAGCAGCGCCCAGGACCCGGTGGCCGCCGGCTCCATCAACACCACCAGCCGCAACCTGGCGGCGGCGGCCTTCAAGGCCAATTTCTGGCAGACCCTGAACGGCACGGCCCCCGGCGGCCAGCCCATGACCTACACCCTGGGCGGCCTGGGCTATGGCGCGCTGTACCCCGACGTGCTGGCCGTCGACCCGGGCTTCACGTCGTTCTGCGACCCGGTGACCGGCGTGTGCGACAGCGCCCTGGCCCTGTTCGAGCCGCTGGAGGCCGACGTGGGCCTGCCGGTACCGGACATCAACGCGCTGTACCCGGAAACGGGGCCGTCGGTGCTGATGGTGGGCCAGCAGGCCATGCCCGGCCTGTCCAACACGCCCCAGCACTTCGACCGCTTCGACAGGGACCTGGCCTTCTTCACCAGCTTCCCCTTCGGCAAGCGGGTGCGGGACGTGAACTGGTTCGCCGCCGACGGCATCCCCATCCTGCCGGTGGACGACGAAGGACGGGTCAACGCCTATCCGCTGATGACCGTGGCCGCCCTGGCCACGGGGGCCACGGCGCCATCGTCCACGGTGGACATCGTGCTGCCCGTGGCGTCCGAGGCCGACTGCCAGAACTGCCACGCCGATCCCCTGGACTGCGTGGAGCCCAGCCTGCCCCAGGACGTGCAGAACCCGGCCTGCAACGGCGTCGCCGTGTCCATCGACGGGCCCACGGCGGCCAGCGGCACCACCTTCGACGTGCTGTCCATGGCCGACGCCGTGGGCGAAACGCCCGAGCAGAAGCTGATCAACGCGGCCAAGACCAACATCCTGCGCCTGCACGACGCCAAGCACGGGCACCTGTACAGGAACTTCCAGGCCGGGGCGCTGGTGCCCATGGTGTGCGACCCGTCGGACCCGTCGGACCCCGACTGCCTGGTCAACCAGACGCCCGTGCAGTGCGCGCGGTGCCACTACACCCCGGCCCTGGATCTGGCCCAGGCGGGCCCCGTGGACGCCCCCAAGCAGGGCCTGCGCGGCCGCCAGCAGACCATCCACATCAGCATGTCGCGGGCCATGCACGGCCACCACGGGGCGCTGGCGGTGACCAACCCGGTCACCGGCGGGCCCCTGTTCCCGCCCATGCCGGCGCCGGGTTCGGGCCGCACGGGCGACGAGGTCCAGGCGGTGCTGGAGGAAACCTGCTACCAGTGCCACCCCGGCAAGCGCACCAAGTGCCTGCGCGGCGCCATGGCGGCCGGCGGCGTGGTGTGCCAGGACTGCCACGGCGACATGACCCAGGTGGGCGACGACTTCACCGCCGGCCTGCCCCACGGCCAGGGCGTGGATCTGGCCAAGCGGGTGCCCTGGGCCCACGAGCCGGGC
The DNA here is from genome assembly GCA_020446745.1 of Rhodobacterales bacterium. Classification (GTDB taxonomy): domain Bacteria; phylum Pseudomonadota; class Alphaproteobacteria; order Rhodospirillales; family JACKKN01; genus JAGREA01. The sequence goes on from JAGREA010000103.1 coordinate 2,855, forward strand.
TGCCAGTCCTGCCACACCGGCGACGCCACCGCCAACCTGGCCGGCCTGCCCGGCGCCGTGGTGGCCGACGACGGGGTGCGCCTGCTGCAGGCCTACCTGACGGGCGATGCCGCGGCCTCGCCCATCCAGGCCCCCGACAGCCCGTTCGCCGAATCGGAAAGCCTGTACCGGCTGTCCTCCGGCCACGGCGGGGTGATGTGCGAAGGCTGCCACGGTTCGACCCACGCCATCTGGCCCAACCCGGTGGTGGCGGCCAACGACAACCTGGCGGCCATGCAGTTGCAGGGCCACCGCGGCACCCTGTCGGAATGCACCACCTGTCACGCCGCGGGAAGCTTCACCATCGAGGACTTCCTGCCCCAGAACTTCGACGCCCAGGGCCGCATGAAGGGCCCCCATGGCGGGCACCCGGCCGATGCCATGTGGAACGACAAGCACAAGGAGGCCTGGGAGAAGGCCCCCAACACGTGCCGGTCGTGCCACGGCGCCGACCTGCGCGGCACGGTGCTGTCGCGCATGGCCACGGACCGGACCCTGAAGTCGAAGGAAGAGCAGCCCAATGGATCGAAGACCATTGTGCTGACCCAGGGCACGCCCGTGTCCTGCACCCAGTGCCACGAACGGCCCTGACCTTACCGCTCCCTCCCCTGGGCCCGGGCCTCGTGCCCGGGCCTTTTTTTACCCATCGCTGGCCCGGGCCTTGTGCCCGGGCCTTTTTTTGTCCATCGCCGATCCGGGCCGTGCGGAATGGCGGAAAAGATGATGGCCCTGGCGCGCCGGACGGAGGACACTGGAAGCAGGGCCACGGACAAGGGAGTCGCCACCCCATGAAAGCCGCCGTCTGCCGCGCCTTCGGCCAGCCGCTGACCGTCGAGGACCTGGACCTGGCCGCCCCCGGCCCCGGCGAGGTGCGGGTGGACCTGGCCGCCTGCGCCATCTGCCATTCCGACATCCTGGCCGCCGACGGCGCCTGGGGCGGGGCCCTGCCCGTGGTCTATGGCCACGAGGCGGCGGGCCACGTGCGCGACGTGGGCCCGGGCGTTTCCGGCCTGGCGCCCGGCGACCCGGTGGCCGTCACCCTGGTGCGGTCCTGCGGCGCCTGCCCGTGCTGCGCCAAGGGCTTTCACGGGTCGTGCGAATCGGACTTCCCCCTGAACCACCGCTCGCCCCTGACCGGGCCGGGCGGCGAGGTGATCACCCACGGCCTGGGCACGGCGGGCTTCGCCGAGGCGGTGACCGTCCACGCCTCGCAGGTGGTGCCCATGCCGGCCGGGTTCCCGCTGGACCGGGCGGCCCTGCTGTCCTGCGGCGTGATCACCGGGTTCGGCGCGGTGACCAACGCCGCCGACATCGAACCGGGCTGCGACGTGGTGGTGGTGGGCGCCGGCGGCGTGGGCCTGAACAGCGTGCAGGCGGCGGCGCTGCGCGGGGCCCACCGCATCATCGCCGTGGACCTGGCCGACGACCGCCTGGACGGCGCCGCCCTGTTCGGCGCCACGGCCGGCGTCAACGCCCGGGCCGAGGACGCCGTGGCCGCCGTGAAGCGCCTGACCGGCGGACGCGGGGCCGACTACGTGTTCGTCACCGTGGGCGCCAAGCCGGCCTTCGACCAGGCGCCCCTGATGCTGGCCCCCGGCGGCGCCGTGGTGCTGGTGGGCATGGCGGAAACGGGGGTGACCTCGACCTACGATCCCACCTCCCTGGCCCACTATTCCCAGCGCATCATCGGGTCCAAGATGGGGGCCGCCAACATGGCCGTGGACCTGCCGCGTCTGGCCGCCCTGTACCAGGACGGCCGCCTGCTGCTGGACGAGCTGATCACCGGCCGCTACCCCCTGGACGACATCAACGCCGCCATGGCCTCGGCCAAACGGGGCGAGGCGCGGCGCAACGTGGTGGTGTTCCCATGAGGATCGCCGGGCTGGAAGTCATCATCGTCGGCAACCCGCCGCCCGGGTTCGGCGGGCGCTACTTCCAGTTCGTTAAGCTGACCACCGACGACGGCCTGGTGGGCTGGGGCGAGGCCTATGCGGCCAGCGTGGGGCCCGAGGCCATGACCCGGGTGATCGAGGACGTGTTCGACCGCCACCTGCTGGGCCGGTCCCCCTTCGACACCGAAGCCTTCTTCCGCCGCGCCCTGGGCTCGGGCTTTTCCCACCGGCCGGACCCCACGGTGATGGGCGCCGCCAGCGCCCTGGAAATGGCCTGCTGGGATATCGTCGGCAAGGCGCTGTACAAGCCCGTGCACGCCCTGTTGGGCGGCAAGGTATGGGACCGCCTGCGTACCTATACCTACCTGTACCCGGGGCCGGACGACGACCCGGCCGCCTTCTACAACGACCCGGAGGCCGGGGCCGAGCAGGCGGCGCGCCTGGTGGACCAGGGCTTCACGGCCATCAAGTTCGACCCCGCCGGCCCCTACACCCCCTTCGACGGCCGCCAGCCGGACCGGGCCCACCTGGAACGCTCGGAACGGTTCTGCCGCCTGATCCGCCAGGCGGTGGGCGACCGGGCCGACCTGCTGTTCGGCACCCACGGACAGTTCACCCCGGCCGGCGCCATCCGCCTGGCCCGGCGCCTGGAACCCTTCGACCCCCTGTGGTTCGAGGAACCGGTGCCGCCCCTGGACCCGGAACAGATGGCCCGCGTGGCCCGCGCCACCACCATCCCCATCGCCGCCGGGGAACGACTCTGTACCAAGTGGGAGTTCAACCGCTTGCTGCGGGCCGGCGGGGCGGCCATTTTGCAGATGAACCTGGGCCGCGTGGGCGGCATCCTGGAGGCCCGCAAGATCACCGCCATGGCCGAGGCCGAGGGGGCGCAGATCGCCCCGCACCTGTACTGCGGGCCCATCGTCGCCGCCGCCAACGCGCAGATCGCCCTGGGGGCGTCCAACTTCCTGATCCTGGAAGGCATCGGCCGGTGGGAGGGCTTCCAGGCCGAACTGCTGACCCGCCCGTTCGACTGGGAAGACGGCCACCTGCTGCCCCCCGACGGGCCGGGCCTGGGGGTGGAAATCAACGAAACCGTGGCCCGGGCCCATCCCTACGACGGCGGCCGCCTGCACCTGGAAATGACCGCCGACCCCTTCGACCCGGCCCGCGACGGCCTGTTCGGCGGCGGCTGACCGCGAACGGCCCCAGGCGGCTGGACCTGCCCGTTTTAAGCGTATAGAATGTTCATACTACAATTTAATGAACAGGCGGTGCCGCCATGGCGGAAGACTCCCTGGCCAGCGCCTTGGCCGATGTGTTCACCGACGAGGACCGGCCCATCGAGGCGACCATCCGCACGGCCCTCGGCCTGGCCGAACGGGCCCTGGGGCCGGACCACCCCCGCACGGCGGACCTGTTCACCCGCATCGCCAACGGCCTGAACCTGGCCGGGCGGTACGACGAGGCCGCGGCCCTGTTCCCGGTGGCCCTGGACATGCGCCGCCGCCTGCTGGGCGACGACCACGCGGATACGGCCACGACCCTGGACTTCATGGCCAGCAACCTGCTGGACCTGTACGCCTTCGACGAAGCCGAGGTGCTGTTCCGCGAGGCCCTGGAGATCCGCCGCCGGGTGCTGGGCGAGGACCACGACGAGACGTCGGATTCCTACAACAACCTGGGCCTGTGCCTGCACAACGCCGGCCGGTACGCGGAAGCCGAACCCCTGTTGCGCACGGCCCTGGACATCGGCGAGCGGCTGACCGGTCCGGACCATGCCGACACGGCCATGACGCTGCAGAACCTGGGCCAGAACCTGGAAGCCCAGGACCGCCACGCCGAGGCCGAGGCGGTGCACCAGCGGGCCCTGGACATCCGCCTTCGGGTCCTGGGCCTGGACCACCCCGACGTGGCCATGAGCCACGGCCACATGGCCTCCAACCTGGAAGCCCAGAAAAAGTATGACGCCGCCGAGATCCACTACCGCAAGGCCTTGGAGATCACCCGGCTGGCCCATGGCGAGGACGACCGCAACATGGCCGGGCCCCACGGCAACATGGCCCGCATCCTGTCCCTCCAGGGCCGACCTTGGGAGGCCGAGGAACACCACCGCCGCTGCGTGGACATCAACCGCCGCACCCGGGGCGACGACGACATGCACACCACCATCGCCGAGGAGCAACTGGCCGCGTTCCTGGAGGCGCTGGACCGGTTCGACGAGGCGGAAGCCCTGTACCTGAAGGTCCACCGTACCCACGAACGGGTCGCCGGCCCCAACACGCCGCTCATGGCCAAGAGCTTCAGCCGCATCGGCATCCTGCGCATGCGCCAGGGCCGGTTCAAGGAGGCCCTGCCGGCCCTGCGGGAATGCCTGCGCCTGTTCGAGAAGAACCTGGGCCCCGACGACGAGCGCACCCGCATCGCCCGCAGCAACCTGGAAGGCTGCCAGCAGTTGTCGGAGTCCGACGGCCCCATACAGGTCATCGAACATCGGCACTGAGCGCCCCGTCTCCCCCAACCGTCGTTCCCGCGAAGGCCGGAACCCATTTCGCCGCCGTGGGCCCAGGGGCCACCACCAGCGGAATAGGTGCCACCAACTCACGTGCAAGGCACACCCGCGTGGCGAGCCTTGATACCCCCTGGAATCGGCTTAAACTCGCAAGGCCGACACAGGGATTCCGCCATGCGCCCACCCCGCCGCAAGGACCTGCCGCCCATCAACGAGTCCATCTTCGTGGGTCGCGAGGGCCCGCTTGCCCTGGTGGACGGCATCCTGGAAACCCTGTGGGCCAAGAACCTGCGCATCCTGGTGTTCCACGGCATTGGCGGCCAGGGCAAGACGGCCCTGTGCCGCCACCTGATGGAACGGCCGGCGCCGAAAGCCCTGCGCCGCGCCCTGCTGGACCTGCACGGGCGGGTGAAGACCGACCCGGACCTGCTGATGGTCTGGGTGCGCAACGCCTTCGCCCAGGCCGGCGTGGCCACGCCCGTGTTCGACGTGGCCCTGGCCGTGACCTGGCAGGCCACCCGGCCAGAAGAAGGGTTCCCCAACCTGGTCCGGCCCTGGCTGGCCAAATCCCGCGACGCCCTGGCCGACGTGGCGCCCGAGGCCGTGCAGTCCCTGCGCGAAGCGGTGGAGGATACGGTCGAAACCATCCCCGGCCTGGGCATCCTGATCACCAAGGCCAGCCGGTGGGCCATCGACAAGACCCGGCTGGCCTACCTGGAACGGGCCCGCCCCTACCTGAAGGACCTGTACCGGGACGGCGTGCCCAAGAAGGCCAACGAGTTGTCGGACCTGCTGCCCTGGTTCCTGGCCCAGGACCTGAACCGCCACGGAGCCGACCACCCGGGCGACCAGCGGATGCTGCTGATCGACGAATACGAACGGGTGTTCGACGAAGGCGGCGCCAGCCCGGCGTATCGCGAGAACGATTTCGACCGGCACCTGCGCACCCTGCTGGCGGAATGCGAGGGCCTGCTGGCCATCTTCTTCACCCGCGAACGCCTGCCCTGGGAAAACCATCCGCACTGGCGCGACCTGCTGAAGGACGCCCACCACGACCTGGAGGACCTGCCCGCCAAGGACGCCGATACCTGGCTGCAAGAGGTGCCCATAGACGACCCGGCCCTCCGCGCCGCCATGATCGACGGCGCCCGGCGGGAAGCCACGGAAGACGCCACCGTCTATCCCCTGATGCTGAACCTGCAGGTCGAACACTGGCGTCATTTGACCGGCCAGGGCGATCCCATTCCGCCCGATACCTTCCACGTGGCAGCCGATACCTTCGAAGTTCGTCACCTTAAATTGATCAAGCGGGTGCTGCGGGACTACGGCGATGCCATGCAGGACACCCTGCAACGCCTGTCCGTCGCCAACCGCTTCGACCGTGCCGCCTTCGACCACGTGGTCGATACCTTCAAGACCGGCCTGCCCGCCGACCGGTTCGACCACCTCGCCGACCTGTCCTTCGTCACCCGGCACGACGACGGCTATCTGTCCCTCCATTGGGCCATGACCGAAGCCATCCGCGCCAACCTGCCGGAGGCCATGCGCACGTCATCCATCGAGGCCCTGCTGGCCCACTACACGGACCGCGCCACGGTCGACTCCTCCCTCGACGTCTCCGACGCCACGATCGCGGCCCTCAGCGAAGCCATCTATCTGCGTCGGCAAATGGGTGCCGAGGGATTCGTGGATTGGCTGTCACCGCTTGCCTTTCCGATTAGCAATGCCGCTCGGTACGCTGTTGATGAACAGATCTGGCAATCCTCGTTGCACTTCGTGGAAGATGCCTTGGGGCTGGACCACCAGGACACGGCGACCAGCTACAACAACGTGGCCTATAACCTGAACGCCCAGGGGCGCGCGGGAGAGGCCGAGCCCCTGTACCGCAAGGCCCTCGAGATTAGCGAGCGGGTGTTGGGGCCGGACCATTCGGACACGGCGGCCAGCTACAACAACGTGGCGTCCAACCTGAATGCCCAGGGACGCCCCGGGGAGGCCGAACGCCTGTTCCGCAAGGCCCTCGAGATCAGTGAGCGGGTGTTGGGGCCGGACCATCCGTCCACGGCGACCAGCTACAACAACGTGGCGTCCAACCTGAATGCCCAGGGCCGCCACGGGGAGGCCGAGCCCCTGTTCCGCAAGGCCCTCGAAATCCGCGAACGGGTCCTGGGGCCGGACCATCCGTCCATGGCGGCCAGCTACAACAACGTGGCATCCAACCTCGATGACCAGGGACGCCCCGGGGAGGCCGAGCCCCTGTACCGCAAGGCCCTCGAGATCCGCGAGCGGGTGTTGGGGCCGGACCATCCGTCCACGGCGACCAGCACCAACAACGTGGCGTACAACCTGAATGCCCAGGGACGCCCCGGAGAGGCCGGGCC
>JAGREA010000104.1 GCA_020446745.1 Rhodobacterales bacterium
CAGGCGCGGCGCCGACGGGGGCGTCAGCGGCGGGCCCAGGTGGAATTCCGATCCCGGCGGGGTGGGCCCGGGCATCAGCAGCCGGCGGTCACCGCCGGTCAGGCCCACGGTGGACGCGGCCCCGGCACTGACGGTGCCATAGGGTGCCAGGTCGCCCAGGGCATCCATGTTGACGATGACGCTGTCCGATGCGGCGTCCGCGCGCGACTGCGCCGCGGACGGTCCGCCGGCCAACAGGGTACCCGTCGCCACCGACGCGGCGCACAGCAGGACGAAGCGCCCCGGTACCCGTTTGCCCCCTCTGAAAAATCCCATGAACGCGCGATTCCGCGACCTTGTCTCTGATGGGCGACAAAGATAGACAAGGGGGCGGACCCACACAACCGCTTTACGCCTTTGGGAATCCCGGAAGAATGCCCGGGCGGCGCGTCAGGCCCCGTTGTCGCGTCAGGCCCCCTTGTTTGGGGCGCCCTTGCGGTGGGCGTCGTGCAGAACCTTGCGCAGCGGCGTGTGCAGGTTGTCGTTGGCGGCCAGGATGGAGCCGGTCTTCAGCATCTTGTCGGTGCCGTCCAGGGTGGTGACGAATCCCCCGGCCTCGCGCACCAGGACAATGCCGGCGGCGATGTCCCAGGGGCTGAGCCCCGTTTCCCAGTAGCCGTCATAGCGGCCGGCCGCCACGTAGGCCAGGTCCAGGGCCGCCGAACCGAATCGCCGCACCCCGGCCGACACGGCCATCACGCCTTCCAGCTCGGCCAGGAAGGCCGGATGGTCGCGCACGCCCTTGAAGGGGATGCCGGTAGCGAAAAGGCCCTCGTCCATGTGGCGCCGGGCCGATACCCGCAGGCGGCGGCCGTTCAGGTAGGCCCCGGCGCCCTTTTCGGCCCAGAACAGCTGGTCGCCCACCGGTTCGTAGACAACCCCGGCGAAGGGCTCGCCGTCGCGCTCCAGGGCCACCGAGATGCAGAAGTGGGGAATGCCGTGCAGGAAGTTGGTGGTGCCGTCCAGGGGATCCACCAGCCAGCGGTTGGAGGTGTCGGCGCCGGGGATCTCGCCGCCTTCCTCCATCAGCAGGCCGAACTTGGGGCGCACCCGCTGCAGTTCCTTCATCAGCGTCCGTTCGGCCTTCTTGTCGGCGGTGCTGACGAAGTCGGCCGGCCCCTTCTTGGAGACCTGAAGCTGCTCGACCTCGCCGAAGTCGCGCACCAGCCCCTTGGCGGCCTTCTGGACCGCCCCCACCATCACGTTGATCAGCGCCGAACGATTGGCCACGGCGCCGTCAGTCCTTGGCCCGGCCGACGTAGGTGGCGTCGGCGGTGTTGACCTCGATGCGGGTGCCGGCCTCGATGTGCGGCGGCACCATCACGCGCACGCCGTTCTCCATCACCGCCGGCTTGTAGGACGACGAGGCCGTCTGTCCCTTCACCACGGCGTCGGCCTCGGCCACCTCCAGCACCACGGTGTCGGGCAGCTGCACGCCGATGGGGCTTTCCTCGTAGGATTCGATGACCACGGTCATGCCCTCCTGCAGGAAGGCCACCTGGTCCTCGCCGATCAGGTCGCCGTTGATGGCGATCTGATCGAAGGATTCCATGTCCATGAAGGTGAACATGTCGCCGTCGGCGAACAGGTACTGGTAGTCCTTCTGGTCCAGGCGCACGCGCTCGACGGTCTCCGACGAGCGGAACCGCTCGTTCAGCTTGGTCCCGTCGCGGACCTCCTTCAGCTCCACCTGCAGGTAGGCCCCGCCCTTGCCGGGCTGGGTGTGCTGGATCTTGACGGCCCGCCACAGGCGGCCCTGGTGTTCGATCACCATGCCCGGCCGCACGGCGTTTCCGTTGATTTTCATGGCGTCACCATGCTGTCGAGAAAGGGTATCTGGCGAGAAAAGAAATCGGGAATGCGGCGCGGAACCTATCAGGTCGGCGGGCCCTGCGCAACGGGGGGCGCGACGGGAGGGCGCAACGGGGGGGGGGCGCAACGGCGGCGCCCACGGGCCGCCGGGCTCAGGCCGAGGCCTTCACCTGGTTGCCGCCGCGCTGCTTGCACAGGTGCATGGCCTTGTCGGCCCGGGCCAGCATGCGTTCGGGAGTGTCGCCGGGGCGGGCGCCGTCCAGCCCCATCGAGATGGTGAGCTGGCCCAGGGGTTCGCCGGTCTGGCTGTTCTTCACCTGGCGGCTGGACAGGGTGGCGCGGATGGCCTCGGCCACCGGGGCGGCGGCGGCGGCGTCGCAGCCGTGCATCAGCACGGCGAAGGTGTCCTCCTCCAGGCGCGCCACCAGGTTGCCGGGCCCGGCCTGGGACTGCATGGTCTGCACGATCAGGCGCAGGATCTGGTCGCCCACGGGCCGGCCCAGGCGGTCGTTGAAGGCGGCGAAGTTGTCGATGTCGCCCACCATGATGGCCAGGCGCGGCGCCGCGCCGCCCGGCCCGGCCGTCCTTAGGGCCTCGGCCAGCGCCTCGCGGAAGCGGTCAAGGTTGGCGGCGCCGGTCAGGGGGTCCATCTTGGCCTGGCGGGTAACCTGGTGCAGCTTCTCGGTCACCTCGGTCATGACGTCGCCGCACTGGCACATGGTCTCCTCGAAGGCCACGGCCTGGCCGGTCAGGGCCGCCACCTGGGACCGGATCAGCGCCAGGGCGTCGTTCATGGCCTTGGCGTGGTTGGAATTGCCGCCGCCACCGTCGGGTCCGCCTTGGTAGGTGATGAAGGCCTGGTTGTCGCGCGACACGGCCTCGACCATGTCCAGCACCTTGACCAGGCCCTTGTTGATCTTGTCGGCGGCGCTGCGCAGATCGCGGGCCTGCTGTCTCAGGTCGTCGGGTGATGAGTCGTTCGATGCCATGCGCTGCGCCGCCCCGTCGTCGCCTTGGCCGGCCCGGTGCCGACCGGGCCGCCTCGCCATGAATCCAGACTATTGTGTATGCATACAATAATCTCGCATACAACCTATCCGTCCGGCTAGGGCCTTGCGGCCGACAGCAGGGCGTTGAAGGCCCGCACGGCGGCGGCGGGGCCGTCCGGATGGTCCCACACGCCGCCCACCACGGCCAGGAAATCGGCCCCGGCGGCCACCAGGGGCCCGGCGTTGTCCACGGTGATGCCGCCGATGGCCACGCAGGGCACGGTGGTCATGGTCGACCACCAGGCCAGCAGGTCGGGCTCGGCCCGGGTCTTGGGTATCTTGGTGCCGGTGGGGAAGAAGGCGCCGAAGGCCACGTAGTCGGCCCCGGCGTCGGCGGCGTCGATGGCCAGGTGGCGCGAATCGTGGCAGGTGACGCCGATGATGGCGTCCTCGCCCAGGATCTCGCGGGCGGCGCCATAGGGCGTGTCGTCCTGGCCCACGTGGGCGCCGTCGCAGCCCGTTTCGGCGGCCAGGCGCGGGTCGTCGTTCAGCAGCACCGCCACGTCGCGGGCCTGGGCCACGGGGCGCAGGGCGTCCACGGTCCGGCGCACGGTGTCGTCGTCGGCGTCCTTCAGGCGGATCTGCAGGCAGGCCACGTCGCCGGCGTCCAGGGTTTCGGCCAGCCGGTCGGCGAAGGCCGCCACATCGTCCAGGCGCGGCGGAGTGATCAGGTACAGGCGGCAGGGGTCCCTGTCGTCGGGTGTGCTGGGCACGGTCGGTCCTCTTCTTTTGGGGGGTGGGACGGGGATGGTGGCGCC
>JAGREA010000105.1 GCA_020446745.1 Rhodobacterales bacterium
GCGGCCCAGTCCTGGTCGGCCTCGGCCAGGTGGGCCAGCACGCCGTGGGCGGCCGGGTCGTCCGGGTCCTGTTCCAGGGCCTTGCTCGCCAGATTGCCGGCGGCCTGGGCGCGTCCGCCATCCAGCAGCCGCCGGGCGCCGTCGGCAAGGCCCGCCTGGGTCTGGGGTGGCGGCATGGTCGGTCTCTCCCGCGAAGGGGATCAGCCTAGGCCGTCATGGTAAACAAAGTCTTCAGGCGTTCAGGTGCGGGGCGTCAGTAGCGGGCGTAGACGCGGGCCCCCGTGTCGCCGAACAGCAGCACGTCATAGGGGTCGCTGGCGCCGCCCTGTTCCATGCCCGGCGACCCGGCCGGCATGCCCGGCACGGCCAGGCCCTTGGCCTGGGGCCGCTCGGCCAGCAGGCGCGCCACGTCGCGGGCCGGCACGTGGCCTTCGATGACGTAGCCGTCCACCACCGCCGTGTGGCAGGACTGCAAGGCCGGGGCCACGCCGAAATAGGACTTCACCGGGTCCAGGTCCTCGGTCAGCCGGACCTTTACCTCGAACCCGGCGTCGCGCATGTGGTTCACCCACTGATGGCAGCAGCCGCAGTAGGGCGAGGCATAGACGTGCACCACGCTCGCCTGGGCCCGGGCCGGCCGCGTCAGGCCCGTGGCCAGACCCAGGGCGCCCAGCCCCGCCAGGGCCAGAAAGCGTCGCCGGTTCCGATCGGCCATGGTCGTTCTCCCTGCCAGCCGTGGACGTGGGCGGCAGCATACGATGTTGGGCGGCGCATGCCCATAACCTTGATCAACCCAGGGGTGGGGAGGGAGTCAGGTGAGGGTGCGGTAGAAGGCCGCCAGGCGTTCGGCGTGGCGGTCCACGGACAGGGCGGCCACGCCCCGCGACAGGTCCACCCCGTCGCCGCCCAGCAGGCGGGCCTTCAGGTCGTCCCAGAAGGCCCGGGTGACCACTTCTTCGCAGGTGGCCCGCTGGCCCACGCCGTAGCGTTCCACCAGCCAGCCCATGACCAGCGAGCGCCACGAGCACACGGTGTACAGCCCGGCGTCCAGGTAGTCGCCGATCTTGTTGCCCCACAGGCCCCGGGGTTCGCGGGGCCGGGGGATGTCGACGAAGATGTCCGTGTCCGGCGGGTGGATGGCCATGATGCCCAGGTCGTAGCGGGCCAGCGCGTCCAGCCACTGGTCGTAGGGCAGGGGGTCGTGGAGGTGCATGTGGGCCGAGCGCGCGGCCACGGCCTGGTAGTCCCGCAGGTCCAGCCCGCCGCCGGCCGTGGCCCGGCCGTCGGGCACGGCATAGAGGTGCAGGTGCACGCCGAAATCCTCGGCCCGCTCGGCCAGCCACAGCAGGCCGCTGAAGGGGGTGCCGTGGGTGCGTTCGGGCTGGAAGCTGCCGCCGTGGACCACGTGCAGCATGCCGTCGTCGGCCGACAGCTTGCGGGCCGTGGGCGTGCGGCCCCAGGCCATGTCGGGGAAGTAGAGGCGCCGCCGGGGCCGGTCGGCCAGGCGCGAGCGGGTCAGGTGCGGGTACAGGAACCGCAGGCACAGGGCCGGGGCGTTGTCGTAGACCAGGCGTTGCAGCTTCAGGATCCGCCGGTTGCGGTCCTTGTCTTCGCCGGGGCCGTCGAACCGCTGCGGCGCGATGGAGGGGTGGAAGGGGTCGTAGGGGTCGATCACCGTGTTGGGGCGGCCCAGCAGCAGGGCCGTCATGGCGCCGTCCCAGTTGTCGTAGTTGTGGCAGAACACGTGCACGGCCAGGGGCGCCCGGGCCCGCAGCAGGCGCCACAGGGCCAGGGGGCCCGGGGCGTGGGTCAGGCCGTCGAACTCCCGGGGGTCGTAGCCCTGGTCGTCGGTGGGCGACGGCGGCATCAGGCCGTCGATGACCAGATGCACCCGCAGGCCCCGGGCCCGCAGGCCGTGGGCCAGCTTGCGGATGCGCGGCGTCACGTGGTGGGCGACGAAGCACACAAGGTCCGGCTCGGCCACGGGCGGCACGTCGGCTTCCGCCGGAGGCAGGGCCACGGGGGGCACCGTGTCGGGCCGGTCGGGCAGGGCGGCGGCGGCCTCCAGCCACCCCGCCAGGCCCCGGTACAGGGCCACGGCGTCGCCCTCGCCCAGGGCCGCGTGGACCCCGGCCATGACCCGGCAGGCCGGGCCGTTCAGGCTGTCCACGGCCTCGGCCACGGTGCGGAAGTCCTTGATCCGCGCCGTGCGCCCGGCCAGGGCCAGCAGCGAGCCATAGGCCTCCGACACCCCCGGGTCCTGGCCCGTGGCGGGGACCAGCTGTTCCAGCAACGCCAGCCCGCCGTCGGGCTCGCCGGCGGCCAGGGCGGCGCGCACCAGCAGGCTCAGCAGGGGGCGGTCCGTGGGGGCCCGCCGCAGGGCCTGCAGGCACAGGCCCAGGGCCGGCCGGGCCTCGCCCCGGGCCAGCAGGGCGGCGATGGCCTCGGCCGGCGTGGGCGCTGTGCTCACCAGCCCAGGCCCCGGCGGTAGCGGGGGAAGTAGTCGGGGGTCCACGGCTTCTCGGGCCCGGACCAGGCGTCGCGGCGGGCCGACAGGTCGGCGTACACCTCGGGCAGGAACACGTGGCGGCCCAGGTGATAGTCCAGGGTGCGGTGGGACAGGCCGCGCTTGAAGTACAGCAGCGACGGCCGACCGCCCCCCAGGTGGAGCTGGCGGAAGCCCGCCGCCCGGGCCCAGAACAGGGCTTCCACGAACAGCAGGTGGTTGGGGTGGCGCGGCAGGGCGGCGGTTTCCGAGCCGCCCAGCATGTAGTCCA
>JAGREA010000106.1 GCA_020446745.1 Rhodobacterales bacterium
GCCAGCCGCTGGCAGACCTTCCGCGAGCTGGAGCTGCCCTCGGCCATGCCCTACATCCTGACCGGCATGGAGGTCGGCATCGTGCTGGCCACCATCGGCGCCGTGGTGGGGGAATACCTGGCCGGCAACGAGGGCCTTGGCCACCTGGCGGTGGAGACCCTGGCCGCTTTCGAGGTGGACGCCCTGTTCGCGGTGATCGTGCTGCTGACCCTGCTCGGCTTCCTGCTCTACGTCGCCGTGGTGGCCCTGCGCCGGGTCCTGATCCCCTGGCACGAATCGGTGACCGTGCGCACCCGCACCGACAATTGAACCCGGGGCCGGCACCAGGTACCGGCCCCGGGGCACCGGGATCGGCGGATCACGGGCCGACCCAGTCGTAGACCTCCACGTCCTCGCCGTTGCACTTGCCGCAGCCGACGGAACAGGCGCCGGTGTAGGTGTGCTTGGCCACCCGGCCCTTGCGCTGGTAGTGCTCCAGCATCCCGCGCATGCCGTCCGGCGTGGTGTGGAACCGGTTGGCCAGGTCGGTCAGGGTCACCTGGCGGTGGGTGCGCAGGTAGGCGGCGATGTCGGTCAGCATGGCCATGTCTCCGCCTCCTATTCCGCCGCTTCCCGGGCCGCCGCCAGGCCCGTGGCCGTGCGCCGGCCGAGGACGCGCATCCGCGCCACCGAGCCCAGGAACACGCCCAGGATGACCGCCGTCCAGACCAGGGACTGGGCCGGATGGCGGGCATAGGTGCCCAACTGGTAGACCAGCACCGCGGCGCCGTAGCCCCAGCCCGTGGTCCAGGCGGCGGCGAACAGGGTCCACCGCGTGCCGGTCTCGCGCCAGATGGCGGCGATGGCGGCCACGCAGGGCAGGTACAGCAGCACCGCCAGCAGGTAGGCGAAGGCGCCGACGCGGCCATCGAACAGGGACGCCATGGCGCCGATGGTGCCCACGGCCACGCCCTCCTCCTCGGCCACGGCGGCGGGGTCGCTGGTATCGCCCACGCCGAGGCCCAGGGGGTCGGTCAGGGTGTCCAGCACCCCGATCAGGTTTTCGGGGATGGAGGCGAAGGCCTCGCCCAGGCCGGCCCACAGGTCGAAGCCCTCGTCCTCGGCGGCGGCGCCGCCCTTGGCCTCGGCGGCCTCCTCGGCCAGGGTGCCGTACAGGGCGTCCAGGGTGCCGACCACGGCCTCCTTGGCGAAGATGCCGGTGAAGATGCCGACGGTGGCCGGCCAGTTGGCCTCGGTAATGCCCATGGGCTCGACCACCGGGGTCAGGGACTTGCCGATGGCGGCCAGGATCGACTGGTCGGAGTCCTCGTTGCCGAAGGAGCCATCGGTGCCCATGGAGTTGAGCAGGTTGAGCACCACGACGATGGCCACGATCACCTTGCCGGCGCGGAACATGAAGGCCTTCAGGCGGTCCCAGGTGCGGATCACCACGCCCTTCAGTGTCGGCGCATGGTAGGGCGGCAGTTCCATGACGAAGGGGGCCGCCTCGCCGCGCAGCAGGGTCGTCTTCAGGGTCAGGCCGGTCAGGATGGCGACGCCGATGCCGATCAGGTACAGCGCGAACACCAGGTTCTGGCCGCCGGTGGGGAAGAAGGCGGCGGCGAACAGGACGTAGACCGGCAGCCGGGCGCCGCAGGACATGAAGGGCGCCATCATGACCGTGATGATGCGGTCGCGCTGGTTCTCCATGGTGCGCGCGGCCATGGCCGAGGGCACGTTGCAGCCAAAGCCCACGATCAGGGGCACGAAGGCCTTACCGGGCAGGCCGACGGAGCGCATCATGCGGTCCATGACGAAGGCGGCCCGGGCCATGTAGCCGGAATCCTCCAGGGCCGACAGGAACAGGTACAGGAAGGCGATCACCGGGATGAAGGTGGCCACCGTCTGGATGCCGCCGCCGACGCCGCCGGCCAGCAGGGCGATCAGCCATTCGGGCGATCCCAGGTTGGCCATCAGGGTGCCCAGGCCGTCCACCAGCAGGGTGCCGACGAAGATGTCGAAGAAATCGATGAAGGCGCCGCCGATGTTGATGGTGAACATGAACATCAGGTACATGACGCCCAGGAAGATGGGGATGCCCAGGGCGCGGTGCA
>JAGREA010000107.1 GCA_020446745.1 Rhodobacterales bacterium
AGGTAGCAGTCGTCGGGCGCGGCGTGGAAGCCCAGGCCCGTGGCCGCCAGCTTCAGGCGTTCGTACAGGGCCGCGTCGCGCACGGCCACGGTGCCCAGCATGGCGTCGGAATGGCCGACGATGTACTTGGTGGCGGCCTGCACGGAAATGTCCACGCCGTGGTCGAAGGGCTGGCAGTACAGGCCGGCGCTCCAGGTGTTGTCCATCACCACCAGCACGCCGGCGGCCCGGGCGGCGGCGGCGATGGCCGGAATGTCCTGGACCTCGAAGGTCAGCGATCCCGGGGCCTCGGTGAACACCACCTTGGTGTTGGCCCGGATCAGATCGGCGATGCCGGCGCCGATCATGGGATCGTAGTAGGTGGTTTCGATGCCCCAGCCCTTCAGGCGGCCGTCGCACAGCTTGCGGGTGGGGAAGTACACGCTGTCGGTCACCAGCACATGGTCGCCGGCCTGCAGCAGGCCGGTCAGCGCGGCGGCGATGGCGGCCATGCCCGACGGCACGGCGAAGGCGTGGGAGGCGCCTTCAAGCTGGGCCACAGCGTCCTCGAAGGCGAACTGGGTGGGCGTGCCGTAACGCCCGTAGTAGGTGCCTTCCAGGGGCGCCTTCGACGCCGCCTCCAGGGCCGCCACGGTGGGGAAGGTGACGGTGGAGGCGTGGTAGACGGGCGGGTTGACGATGCCGTGCTGGCGGGCCGGGTCGCGCCCCGCGTGGCCCAGCAGGGTGTCCTTCTTCATGCTCTGCTTCTTTCCCGGGACCGGGCCCAAAGGTCCGGTCCGGCCTGTGACCGGACGCGGCGCCCGGTCGGGGTTACGCGGTGCCGGTTTCCACCGGCGTGTCGTCCCGGTTGCCCCATTCCACCCACGACCCGTCGTAGACGGACGTCTGCTTGTGGCCCAGCAGGTGCAGGGCCAGGGCGCCGACGCAGGCGGTGACGCCCGACCCGCAACTGGTGATGATGGGCTTGGACAGGTCCACGCCGGCCTCCACGAAGGCGGCCTTGAGCTCGTCGGCCGACCGCATGGCATAGCCCCGGCGGGCATCCATCAGCCGGGTGATGGGCACGTTGAACGAGCCCGGAATGCGCCCCACGTGCTTCACCGGGCGGGGTTCCTCGCCGGAGCCGACGAAGCGGTCCTCGCTGCGGGTGTCCACCACCTGGGCGGCCTTGGTTTCCAGGTTGCGCATCACCTGGTCCAGCTCGCGCACCATGGTGGTGTTCACGTGGGCCGAAAAATGGCGCGGGTGGACCAGGGTCTTCATGTCGTCCACCCGGTGGCCGGCCTTGGTCCAGGCCTGCAGGCCGCCGTTCAGCATGGACACGTCGGTGTGACCATAGACGCGGAACATCCACCACACGCGGGCCGCCGCCATGAAACCGCCGGCGGTGTCGTAGACGACGATGCGGTTGCCGTCGCCCAGGCCCAGTTTGCGCACCTTGCTGGAGAATTTCTCGGGCGAGGGCAGCATGTGGGGCAGGTCGCTGTCGCTGTCGCACACGTCGTCGATATCGAAGTAGACGGCGCCGGGAATGTGGCGGTAGCCGAACTCCTCGACCGCGTCCCGCTCGCTGTCGGGCAGGTGGTGGGTGGCATCGACCACGCGCACGTCCGGCGCGTCCAGGTGCGCCGCAAGCCAGTCGACGTCGACCAGGGCAGAAGGATTGAGGTAATCCATGGAGGTCCTCGGGTCAGGTCTTATGGTTGTTGTTGGTTCTTGGTCGTCTGCTCCCCAGCTTAGGCCAGCCAGTTTGGCGTGGGCAGTCCTTTTTCTCGCAGGAAGGCCGGGTTGAACAACTTGCTCTGGTAGCGGGTCCCGAAATCGCACAAAACCGTGACGATGGTATGACCGGGCCCCATTTCCCGCGCCAGGCGGATGGCGCCGGCCACGTTGATGCCCGTGGAACCGCCCAGGCACAGCCCTTCGTGCTGCAGCAGGTCGAACACGATGGGCAGGGCCTCGTCGTCGGGAATCTGGAACGCCGTGTCGATGGGCGCGCCTTCCAGGTTGGCGGTGATGCGCCCCTGGCCGATGCCCTCGGTGATGGACGTGCCCTCGGCCTTCAGCTCGCCGTGCACGTAATGGCCGTAAAGGGCCGAGCCCATGGGGTCGGCCAGGGCCGTGCGGATGTTGGGGTTGCGGTCCTTCAGAGCCATGGCCACGCCGGCCAGGGTGCCGCCGGTGCCGACGGCGCAGGTGAAGCCGTCCACCTTGCCGTCGGTCTGGTTCCAGATCTCGGGGCCCGTGCCCTCGATGTGGGCGCGGCGGTTGGCCACGTTGTCGAACTGGTTGGCCCACACGGCGCCGGCCGGGTTGGTCTCGGCGAATTCCCGGGCCAGGCGTTCGGACACGTGCACGTAGTTGCCCGGGTCCTTGTAGGGCACGGCCGGCACCTGGCGCAGGTCGGCCCCGGCCAGGCGCAGCATGTCCTTCTTCTCCTCGCTCTGGGTCTCGGGGATGACGATCACCGACTTGAAGCCCAGGGCGTTGGCCACCAGGGCGATGCCGATGCCGGTATTGCCCGCCGTGCCCTCGACGATCACCCCGCCGGGCTTCAGCAGGCCCCGGTCCATGGCGTCGCGGATGATGAACAGGGCGGCCCGGTCCTTCACCGACCCGCCGGGGTTCAGGAATTCGGCCTTGCCCAGGATCGTGCAGCCCGTGGCCTCGGAAGCCGCCCGCAGCTTGATCAGCGGGGTGCGGCCGATGGTGTCGATGAAGCCGTCGCGAACGTCCATGGTTGCCCTTCCGCCCGTGTGGGTCCGTGTGTGTGCCGAGGTTTCGGGAGGCGCGGCCGCGGCGCCGGCGGCTCTTTTCCCGGGAATGTAGCGACGGGGGGTAGGGGGATCAAGCGCCCCTCGTCAAGCGCCCCCGGCCAGCCAGCGGGCCCGCAGGTCGGCATGGTGGGTGCGCAGCCAGTACAGCGGAATCATGGTCATGGCGTTGACGATGCGCCCGGCGTCCAGCCACGCCATCACCTGGGACACGGGGGCGGTGAACACGCGGATGTTCTCGAATTCCGATTCCAGGCCGTGTATGCCGCCGGCGCCGCTGGCGTCCACCCGGCCGCAGAACACGAACAGGGATTCCGAACTGCCGCCCGGCGAGGCCAGGTACTGGGTCACCGGTTCCAGGTCGGTGACATGGCAGCCGGCCTCTTCCAGGGCCTCGCGGCGGGCCACCTCCTCGGGCGTTTCACCGTCCTCGATGATGCCGGCCACGATCTCGATCAGCCAGGGCGAGAAGCCGTCGTCGAACCAGGGCGAGTCGAGCGCCGCCAGGGCGCCGACGCGGAACTGTTCCAGCATCACCAGTTCGTCCCGCACCGGGTCGTACAGCAGGCAGGCCACGGCGTGCTTGCGCTCGAACACCTCGCGCCGGAAGGTGCCGGACCAGCCGCCCTGGAACAGGCGGTGGCGCAGCTCGTAGGTATCCACCTGGAAATAGCCCTTGAACACGGTCTCGCGCCGCTCCACCCGGGCGTCGTCGCGGGTCAGGCCGGTCAGGGGCGTATCGTCGGCAGGGGAATCGGCGGGCATGGGGCGGCTTCCGGTCTGGGTCCGTTGCCCTGCTTGTGCCACAGGAAGGGCATGAAGGAAACGCCTTGATCATGGCGGAACAAGGCGTATCTGATCGGTAAGCCTTCCCGACAGCACGGATTCCCCCCATGGCCAACAGCGAAAAGATCGACTTCACCGGCGCCACCGGCGAAACCCTGGCGGCGCGCCTGGACAAGCCCGACGGCGCCATCCAGGCCTATGCCCTGTTCGCCCACTGCTTCACCTGCACCAAGGACGTGTTCGCCGCGGCGCGCATCGCCCGGGCGCTGACGGACCACGGCATCGCCGTGCTGCGGTTCGACTTCACCGGCCTGGGGGCCAGCGAGGGGGAGTTCGCCAACACCAACTTCTCGTCCAACGTGGGCGACCTGCTGGCCGCCGCCGACTACCTGCGCGACAACCACGCCGCGCCGGCCATCCTGATCGGCCACAGCCTGGGCGGCGCCGCCGTGCTGGCCGCCGCGGCCCAGGTGCCCGAGGCCAAGGCCGTATGCACCATCGGCGCGCCTTCCGACCCGGCCCACGTGGCCAACCACTTCCAGTGCGAGCGCGACGAGATCGAGCGCACGGGCCAGGCCACGGTGAAGCTGGTGGGCCGGCCGTTCACCATCAAGAAGCAGTTCCTGGACGACATCGAGGGCCAGCGCCTGGAGCACGCCATCGCCGGCATGCGCAAGGCCCTGCTGATCTTCCACAGCCCGCTGGACGCGGTGGTGGGCATCGACAACGCGACGCGCATCTTCGTCGCCGCCAAGCACCCGAAAAGCTTCGTCTCGCTGGATCACGCCGACCACATGGTCAGCCGCCGCGAGGACGCCGTGTACGTGGCCGACGTGATCGCCGCCTGGGCCGACCGCTACGTGGGCACCAAGCCGGAAAGCCGGCCCCTGCCCAAGGCCGACCCCGGCACCGTGGTGGTGGCCGAGGCCCGCCAGGGCAAGTTCGCCCAGGACATCTCCATCGGCGGCAAGTTCCCGCTGCGCGCCGACGAGCCGGTCAGCTACGGCGGCACCGACACCGGCCCGTCACCCTACGACTACCTGCTGGCCGGCCTGGGGGCCTGCACCACCATGACCCTGCGCATGTACGCCGCCCACAAGGGCATCGCGCTGGACAAGGCCAGCGTGGTGCTGCGCCACGAGAAGGTGCACGCCGACGACTGCAAGGAATGCGAGACGGCCAGCGGCAAGATCGACCACATCGAACGGGTGATCACCCTGGAAGGGGACCTGGACGAGGCCACCCGGGCCCGCCCGGTGGAAATCGCCGACCGCTGCCCGGTGCACCGGACGCTGCATTCGGAAGTGTGGATCGAGACCCGGCTGAAGGCGGACTAGGCTCAGTTGCTGACGCGCGGCGCCTGCGGCCGGGCCGCCAGGCCGCGGTTGAAGCGAATCAGGATGTCGTCGTCCACCATCTGCGAACACATCAGGTAGCGCCAGTTGCCGGCCGGGATGTCGGTGAACGAGGCCGATACGACCTTGTCGCCCAGGTCTCCGGACCGGTCCTGGAAGGCCCACAGTTCCTCGGGCGTCGAGATGAAGTAGTCGAACCGCCGGCCCAGCAGCATGCGCACCATGCCGTCCATGTCCTGGGTGGTCTCGACGGTCCGCGGCGGCGTCGTGGCGCGCAGTTCGTCGATGTAGGTGCCGTAGGAATAGCCCTTCTTGACGCCCAGGGACCAGTCACCTTCCTGGAACAGGCCCGCCAGGGTCTTCGCCTTCATGGCGCGCACCACATCGGGGCGGGTGACCATCACCTGGGGGCGGTCCTGGTACACGGGGGCGCTGAACTTGGCGAACAGCTCGCGCTCGGGCTTCTTGAACCAGCCCGGTGAGCACACCGGCCCGGTGTTGCGCCGGACGTCCTCCATCTGGCGCTTGCTGGACCGTTCCACCCACAGGAATTCGATGCCGGCGTTTTCCAGGGCCCGGGCGATGGGCCCCAGAACCACGCCGTCCAGCTCGCCGGCGGAATTCAGGACGTAATAGGGGGGCCGGCTTTCAAACACCAGCAGCAGCGGTTCGGCCCACGCCGGCAGGCTGCACAGTCCGGCCAGCAGTGCCATCAGGATTCCGGCCGCCAGGGCCGTTGTCCGTCGATGCATGGTTCCATCCCCACAGGGGCAACCGTGCGCCATGATACCACGCCCTGGGGCCATCGGTCCTATCCCCAGAAGCGGCCGGCCGCGCCGATGGCCACGGTGAGCAGCCCCAGCACCAGGTTGGTGGCCACCAGCTTGCGGATCACCGCCTGGGCCTCGGCCGCGGCGGGCCAGTCCCGGGCCGCCACCCGGGCCATGAAGGCGCGGAACGGGCCGAAATAGATGGTGGCGTACACCGCCAGCATGACCAGCGACACGGTCAGCATCAGGTGCACGTGGACGGGGGTGCCGCCGAACCCGCCGAAATCGATGAACACCGTGCCCAGGCCGGTGGCGAACAGCACCACGATGGACACCCACACCCAGCGGAAGAAGCGGGGGAACACCCCGGCCCACAGGGCCAGGCGCTGCGGCGGTTCCAGCACCGCCACCGAGGGCCGAAGGGCCATGTGGGCGAAGAACATGCCGCCCACCCAGATGACGGCGGCGATGGCGTGCAGGCCGTTGGACACGGCCGAATAGGTGAAGATGTCGTAGCTGTCCATGGCGCCACTATGGGGGCCGGAAATCAGACCGACAACCGCTTTTCCAGTTCGGCGGCCAGGGCGCGGATCTCGTCGGCGGCGGGGGACAGGTGATGGCTTTCCACCACGCCCTTGCCCTCCATCATGCTGGCGGCGAAGGCCACCCGGTTGCCCAGGGTGGTTTCGGCCACGGGCAGGCCCTGGCGGTCCAGCAGGTCGCGTATGGCCTCCACGATGTTGGCCCGCGGCGGCACCCGGTTCATGACCACCAGCACGGGCCGGCGCTCGCCCTGGGCCAGCTTCACCGTCCCGCCGGTGGCCCACACGTCCATGGGACTGGGCTGCACCGGCACCAGCACCAGGTCGGCGGCCCGCACGGCCAGCTTGGATTCCGTCTCGGCGTGGGGCGGGCTGTCGATGATGATGATGTCGTGAAGATTCTTCAGGCGCGCCAGCTCGTTGGTCAGCCGCCAGCCGCCCACGGCGCTCAGGTGCAGGGTGTCGTCCTGCGTGGCGTACTGCTCGCGGGCGGCGAACCACTGGGCCAGGCTGCCCTGGGGGTCGATGTCGACGACCGCCACGCGCTTCCCGGCGGCGGTCCAGGTGGCGGCCAGCTGGGCCACCAGGGACGTCTTTCCGGCGCCGCCCTTCTGCTGGGCGACCGTCAGCACCTTGGCCGTCATGTCCGCATTCCCCTGTCCTGATCCCTTTGGGTCCAGGCTACGGAGTCGGGCGTCCCATTTCAAAGCAATTTGTGCGATGCAACAAGAATCGTCCCGCGCGCGCGAACGCGAGATGGGCGTGGGCGTGCACCGGCCGGGGCGTCACTTCTTCTGGCGGAACCCGTCGTGGCAGGCGCCGCAGACCTGGCCGGTGCCCCGGAAGGCCTTGGCGACAGGGCCCTTTTGCCCGGTGGCGGCGGCCGCTTCCAGGGCCCGGGCGGCGGTGCCCAGGTCGGCGGCCAGGCCCTCGAACCGGGCCCGGTCGGTCCACACGGCGGGCAGGGCCTCGGACGGCGCGTGGCCCGATCCGGCCGGGAACAGGGCCGGTATGCGGGCCGCATGTTCGGCGATCATGCGGCCGTTGGCCTGGATTCGGTCCGCCGCCAGGGGCGCCTGGCCCTTCACCATGGCACCCATCTCCTTCATGGCCCGGCCCAGGTCCTTCATGGCCTCCATGCGCTCCTTGACCACGCCCGTGGCGCTTTCGTGGGCCTGGGCCCGGGGGGCGGCCGCGAGGAGCAGGACCATGAGGGCGGGGGCGATAAAAGCGCCGGCGGCCAGGGCCTGAACGGCATGGGAGATCGATGGGCGCATGGGGCGGGTCCTTTCCGGGGCACGGTTCCTTGGCACGGGGCCCCGATCAGACCGTTTCCGCAAGGGGCAGGTCAAGGGGGGGCAGGTCAAGGGGGGCAGGTCAAGGGGAGGCGGGACAAGGGATGTGCCGTGGGGTTCACCCGGGTTTGACCCCGGATCCGGTTGTCGGCCCCTTGAATTCCACATACATGAGGTAAATCTTATGTTGAAACCCCGCCTGTTCCCCCGTATGGGGTAGCGAAACGAACCCTCTGAAGAAGGGAAACAAACGATGAAGCGATGCAGCGAGACCTGCCTGAACGGGCTTTTCGCCACGCTCTGGCTGCTGGTCTTCGGCGCCATGGTGACGGGCTACTACATCCTGTGACCGGGTGACTTCCGGCACCCGGCCAGGTTTTCCCTGGCCGCCCGCCACCGGGACCGGGCCCGACGGCCCAACGCCCGCCCGTGCCCTTCGGGGCCACGGCGGTTTTTCTTTCTGGCATGGGGTTGGGGGGGAACCGGACTACGCGGTTGCCTGGCGATCCATTCCGAACCGGCGGCGTACGGAGCGATGCAGGGCGATGCCGGCAAACCCCATGAGCAGGATTCCGGACGACAGCGGTTCCGGGACGTCGCGGGAATTCAGGGCGAGAACCGATTCCACGTTAAACCCGTCACCCCCACCCTGGGAATTGCCCGAGCCGCAGCACTGACCGTTGTCGGTGATTTTCACGAACCGCACGTCCGTCAGCCCGGTGGACGCAATGTCGAGGGAGAACGAGGTCTGGTTGGCCGGCCCGATCGACCCGGCAAGGGCGTAGAATACGCCGTCGGAACTCAGGCTGACGAAAGCGCCATTGTCCAGTTCCTGACTGCCGCTCCCCGGCTGGAACGCATTGATCACGAGGTCGACTCCGGCGCCGTCGATCAGGCGGTTGTCGATGAACTCGAGAATGATTTCACCGCCAATGCCCAATCCGAGGCTCTGATTGTCCGGAGCGCCCACGGCCAAAATGCCTTCAGAGGGAAGCCTTGGCGTGGTTCCAAAGAGATAGGAACCCGGGGTGAACGAGGTGAAGGCGTCGGTGTAGGGCGTCGCCATGGCCGTCTGTGTGCACAAGGCAAACGCAAAGGCCGTAAGGGCACAGCTAATTTTACTTGATTTGCTGAAAATCATTTCTTTCTCCTGTCATCTATTATTTTGTTGTTTTGGTGTGGGTACTTCAGAGTTTGTTTTGGATCAATCGAATAAATGAAAAGCTAGATGGACACGTAAAAAGAGTCAATATGGAGTTACTATGCAGATTTTACGACTTTATTTCGGCTTCAAAACGGATACGTTGAGTGGTGGGCCTTCCGGAAGTCGATGGGCCCCGCTGGCCACTGCGGCGGCGGGGCGGTGTCGTGCGGGGGCCCCCGTTCCAGTTTGCAATGGGCACGTTCTTATGGCCGGCGAAAAGGGTTCGACCGGCACCGAACTGTCCGCGCCCGTCCGCCGCTATACTGGCGCCCGGACAGAACGGAGGAGCCGCCCATGATTGCCGTCATCTTCGAGGTCGAACCCCACCCGGACCGCCGAGACGCCTACCTGGACCAGGCCCAGCATTTGCGGCCGCTGCTGGAAGGCATGGACGGCTTCATCTCCATCGAGCGGTTCGAGAGCCTGACCCAGCCCGGGAAGAT
>JAGREA010000108.1 GCA_020446745.1 Rhodobacterales bacterium
ATGGGAGCGCCGTTGCAGGCCTGGGGGCAGTCCTGGGGGTGTCCTACTTGCCCCGTTCGGCCTCGACCATCTTCATGAAGCGGTCAAAGGTGTCCGGGCCCGCGTATTCGGCGATACGCTTGTAGGCCGGGTCCATCAGGGCGCGGAACGCCGCGCGGTCGGGCATGGTCACCTGCATGCCCTTTTCCTTCAGCTTTTCGACCAGCCCGGCCTCTTCCTTGGCCAGCTCGTCGCGCATCCACTGGCCGGCCTTGGCGCTTTCCTCGCGCACGATGGCCTGCTGCTCGGGCGTCAGCTTGGCCCACGCCTTGGTGCTCATCACGTGGACCATGGAATTGTAGACGTGCTGGGTGATGGCCAGGTAGGGCTGCACCTCGTAAAGCTTGAAGTGGTAGATCACCGACAGGGGGTTTTCCTGCCCGTCCACCACGCCCTGCTTCAGCGACAGGGGCAGCTCCTTGAACGAGATCTTGGTGACGATGGCGCCCGCCGCCTCCATGGCCGCCTGCAGCTGCAGTTCCGGCGGGGTGCGCATCTTCAGGCCCTTCATGTCGGCCGGCGTGTTGATGGGATGGCGCCCGTTGGTGACGTTGCGGAAGCCCCATTCCCAGTTGGACAGGAACACCAGGCCCTGCTTTTCAAGGCGCGGCGCCACCCAGTCCAGGAACGGGCCGTCCAGCACCCGCCAGGCATGCTTGTAGTCGTCGTACACGAACGGCGTCAGCACGGCGGCGAAGGCCTTGTCGTACTTGTCGAGCTGGCCCTGGGTGGGCAGGCTCATGTCCAGGGTGCCCTGGATGTTCTGTTCCAGCATTTCCGGCGGGCTGCCCAGCTGCTGCGCCGGGTAGACCTTCACCGTGACCGCCCCGCCGGTGCGGGCCTTCACGGCGTCGGCGAACATCAGGGCCGCCTGTTGGCCGGGGTGGGATGCCGGTGCGTAATGGCCCAGCTTCAGTTCCAGGGCGTGGGCGCCGTTGGCCACCAGGCCGGTCACCAGAACCGCGCCCATGGCCACAAATAGCCGTTTGATTCCCATAGATTCCTCCTGTGAAAACGCTTTTCCGGGTCCCCCGCGCCTGACGGTCGCGGCGGATCGTTTTTTTATTTGGCCGGTGTTGCGGAATCCGGCTGGGTGCGCGTTCAGTCCATCGCCCATTCATGGTGGTTCCATATATGGAACCTTATTCCATATTATCTTCGGCGCAATCCAGGTGAGAGTCAAGCGACCCGGGCGAACCATGGGGCGACGGCCGCCGCCGCCGGCACGCGACCCGCGAAGGGCCCCGTCGGGCCTTCACCCCAAGGTCATGGCGGCCGGCGGCGGAGCCGGATCGCGGGACGGAAAAGGGAACGGGAAAGGGGGCGCGGTCAGGTCCCGGGTTCGGCCCCGGGTTCGGCCCTGGGTTCGGCGTTGCCGCCGTCGGCGTCGGTCACGTCGTAGAACGTGTCCAGGCCGTTGAAGAAGTCGGCCAGCTTCTTGTCTTCGCCCAGGATGTGGGTTTCCAGCCAGCTCAGCAGGAAGCGGATCAGGTCCTGGCGGATGTCGCGCTGCCCTTCCCGGATGTCCCGGTCGAAGGCCAGGACCTGTCCGATGAGGATCTGGTGGGCGATGCGGTGGTCCTCGAAATAGGGGAAGGCGTGTTCCTGCATCAGCCGTTCCTCGTGGCGGAAATGCCACTCGGTGTAGGCGATCAGCTCCTCCATGATCTCCAGGACCAGGCCGTCGTCCTTGTCGACCATCAGGGCCACCTCCATGCGCCCCACCAGGGCATAGAGCTTCTGGTGGTCCTCGTCGATCAGCCGGCAGTCCAGCACGGGGGTGGACGCCCGCAGGCCGACGGCCGTGCCGTTCCGGCGGTCGTTGCTGCGCCGGTCCAGCATGTTGGAGCGGCGGTCGGTCTGGCGCCGGTCCGGCTTGTCCGCCCGGCGGTTGGGCTGGCCGCCGTCGCGGCGCACCTTGAAACCGATCACCGACACGTCGTCGCGCCGCACCTCGCGGTCCTGGTAGTCCAGCAGGGCCTGGCGGATCAGCGGCTTCTGGTCGCGCAGGGGTACATCGGCCAGCGTGGCGATCAGGGCCTTGAAGCGGCTTTTGCCGAAGCTCATGCGCTTGTCGCCGCCCACCTGGTCCACCAGGCCGTCGGTGGTCATGTAGAAGGTCATGCCGTCGGTCAGCGTGACGACGTGGTTGCGGAACCGGATGTCATAGGGCGTGCTGGCGAACCCCAGCCCCCGCTTGTCGCCCTTGATGGCGGTCACCACGCCGTCCTGCTGCAGGAACAGGTCGAAGTGGGCGCCGGCGAAGGTCAGGATGTCGCGTTCCCGGTTCAGGAAGCAGGCCCCCAGCTCGATGCCGTCGTCGGCCTCGCCCGTCGCGCCGGCATCCTGGCGCATGGAGGCCTGGATGAGCTGGTGCATGCGCTGCAACAGCGCCGCCACGTCCCCCGGCGGGGTTTCCAGGTAGGCCTCGTCCAGGGCGCCGTTGGACACCAGGGTCATGAAGGCGCCGGGCACGCCGTGGCCCGTGCAGTCCCCCATGATGACCAGCGCGCCGCCGCTCCAGGCGCGGTGCCAGTAGATGTCGCCGCCCACCAGGTCCCGGGGCTCCCACAGCACGAAATGGTCGGTGAACAGGTCTTCCAGGACATCGGGGTGCGGCAGGATCGAGCGCTGGATGCGCGCCGCGTAGCTGACGCTGTCGGATATCACCTTCAGGGTCTCGCTGCGTTCCGTGGCCTCCGCCTTCAGGTCGCGGATCATGGGCCCGAAGAAGCCGAAGATGGAAAATCCCAGGATGGCGGGAAACAGGACCGCCACGCCCACCAGCACCGTGCCGACGGCCGCCATCTGGCCCTCGCTGTCCTCGTGGTACTGCTGGATCACCCGGCCCAGGTCATCCATGAAGGTGCCCCGCGCGGTCGCCTGCAGCCGCTCGGCGGCCTGCCGCAGGGCGTCCTCGGGCAGGTCGTCCCGGGCCAGGGCGCGGCCCTGGTCCATGAACTGGCGCAGGTTCCGGTCAACGAACGCCCGGGGCCCGAAGTACAGGGTCCTCAAGTCTTCCGACAGGGCGGCCGATTCCCCGGTCAGCGTCTCGTGGTTCCGGATCAACCCGCCCAGGGCGGCCGACAACTGCTTGCGGATGAGGGTGCCATCCGGCCCGTCCCGGCCGTGGGCGGCCAGGTGCTGGGACAGCAGCAGGATCCGCTGCGTCAGTACGTGCTGTTCGGCGCCCAGGCTTTCCGTCCGGTCGAAGTCCCGGGCCTTCAGCAGCATGACCACCATGATCAGGTTGGTGACCAGGATGAAGCAGGCCAGGACCGCGAAGAAGACGCTCAACCGGATGTAGATGTGGCGGATAAGCCTCGTGCTCGAGTCGCCACCAGCCCCATCGCGTTGAAAGGCGTTCATAGAATTCTTCTATTGAGTGCGGTTGCCCACATTATGCCTCGCCGCGCTTGCGGCATTCAATAAATTTCATACTCATCAATAATTTTTTGAAATACACACAGAAATATTCAAAGACATGAAGCCAGGAAAACCCCCAATATTCATCGGGATTTTCTTGGTCGGAACAGGGCGGCCTCATGGAATTCACAAGGCCATCCCTGGCCCATTTCTGGTGCCACTTCTGATGATCCGCATCACCCCGGGGGATGGTTATTGTCCCGGCACCATCACCGCCTCCGACTCCGTCGTCCGGACGGTGGTGCGCACCCGCTGCGGATCGCGCAGGGCCAGGAACCAGGGGTCCATGTCCAGGGTCCGGGCCACGATGTCGTCCACCACGGCCGGGTCGGCGTCCGTCACCACGGTCACGATCACCCGCGTTTCCGTGGGCGCCGCCGACGACGCGCCCAGGCCGAACAGGGCCGTGTCGTCGAAATCGGTCTCGACCGTGGCCGTGACCCGGCGGAACCGCACGCCCTCGCGGGCCGCCAGCATCTTCACCGCCATGGCCACGCAGCCGCCGATGGCGGCCCGGCCGAAGAACCCCGGCGACGGGCCGGCGGCGTCGCCGCCCATGCCGGGGCCCAGGTCCAGCAGGGCCGAGAACCGGCCCTGGCGGACG
This sequence comes from Rhodobacterales bacterium, assembly GCA_020446745.1. GTDB lineage: Bacteria > Pseudomonadota > Alphaproteobacteria > Rhodospirillales > JACKKN01 > JAGREA01. The sequence continues at coordinate 4,070 of JAGREA010000108.1, forward strand.
TTACAGGCCAGCCCCTCGCCCACCACGGCGGTGGTGACGATGGTGCTGCGGGCCGCTTCCGGGTCAGCCTGCATGCGGGCGATGACGGCATTCTGGCGGTCGCGGATGACGGCATCGCGATCCTGGGGAGGCGTGGAAAACGGGTCCATGGCATCAAGCTCCGGTCAGGCGGCCAGGCGGCCGCGGGTGTTGGCGATGTGGTCGGCCACGAAGGCGGCATCCGCCCCCACGCCGTCGATGAGGGCGGAGTTGCGGCGCCGCATGAAGGGCAGGCCCAGGGTATAAAGGCCCGGCGCCACCAGGCCGCCCCGATGGGCCAGCCGGCCCTTGCGGTCGAACACCGGCAGGTGCAGCCAGGAATGGTCGGGCCGGAAGCCGGTGGCCCAGATGACGGTGCGGATGGCGCCCCCGGCCAGGTCCAGGCTGAGGCGCGGGGCGGCCGGCACGGCGGTGGGTTCGAACCGTTCCACGGGCGGCAGGTCCGCCGGCCCTTCCCGTTCGGCCCAGGCGTCGCAGGCGGCCAGCAGCCGGTTCATCTTCAGGTCCGACAGGGCGCAGTGATTGGCCAGGGCGCCCGAGAACTGGGCCACCCCGTCGCGCAGGCCCGCCAGGCGACCCACCACCTGGACGCCCCGCGCCCGCAGGCCGTTCAGGTCGGCGAATTGGTCGGCGTGGGAACCGATGAGCTGCAGCGACGGCAGGCGCCGGGCTCGGTTCGGGTCCTCCACCTCCTCGATGGGCGTGGCATGGATGCCGGCCCGCTCCATCCACCACTGGATGTCGCGGCCCCGGTAGTGGCGGGGCATGCGGATGTGCTCGCCGGCGGCGATGGTCACCTCGTGGCCAGCGGCGCGGATCTCGGCGGCCAGCTGCACGCCGGTGGCCGAGGCCCCCACCACCAGCACCCCGCCTGGGGCCAGTTGGGCCGGGTTGCGGTAGGCCAGGGGCGTGATCTGGTCGATGGCATCGGGCAGGCCCGCCGCGCAGGCCGGCACGGCGGCCCGGTTGCAGGCGCCGGAGGCCAGAACCACGTTGCGGCAGCGCCAGGCGCCCCGGTCCGTGTCCACCCGGTAGCCGTCGCCCTGGGCGGTCACCGACGTCACCGTCGTCCGCTCGGCCACCGGCACGTTGCCGGCCCGGGCATAGGCGTCCAGGAAATCGATGACCTGGGGCATGGACATGAAGCCATGGGGGTCGTCGCCGACGTAGGCATGGCCCGGCAGGCGGCTCTGCCAGTTGGGGGTCAGCAGGCGCAGGCTGTCCCACCGCTCGGTCCGCCAGGACTGGGCCACCCGGCCCCGTTCCAGCACCACGTGGGGAATGCCGTGGCGGGTCAGGCCGTGGCTCATGGCCAGGCCGGCCTGTCCGGCCCCGATGACAACCGTGGAAATGCGTTTCATGGCGGGCGGCTCCGAATGTTCCATTGAGGGGCGCCCGCCCCGGCCAGGCGGGGCGGGCGCGATGCAGGCGGCGTCAGGCCACCGTCACGGCCACGGGAGTGGGGTTGGTCAGGATGTCGAACACGGCCGAGCGCTTCTGGGACTGGGCCACCAGGGCGGCGATGTCGTCGCGGCTGGCGTCGGCATCAACATGGAAGGCCACGCGGATGGCGGAAAAGCCGTTCCGGATGTCCGGGTCCATGCCCAGGATGCCCTGCACGTCCATGTCGCCTTCCACGGTGGCGCGCACGGCCCGCAACTGGATGCCCCGGTGCTGGGCCACGGCGGCCACGCCGGCGGTCAGGCAGCTGGCCAGGGCCGACAGCACGATTTCCGGCGGCGTGGGCGCCCGGTCGGCGGCGGCGAACACCGCGGGGTGGTCGGATTCGATGCCGAAGGTGCGGGTACGTTCGTGTTCCTGGCCCAGGCCGAAGAAGCCGTTGATGGCGTTGCGGCTGTAGGTGCCCTCGATCCAGTCGCAGGTGCCCCGGAAGGTGAACTGGGCGGCCTCGGGGGCCTGTTCGAAGGCGCCCCGGGCGCCGATCAGGGCTTCGGTGTTGACGCCGTTGTTCACGGGGGCGGCGGCGATGGCGGTTTGCGGGTTCATGGTCTTGTCTCCTTGAGGTGGGGGTTGGGTTGGGTTGGAAAATCAGGCGTCGGGGGCGCGGGCGGTGATCAGCCACGAGGAGCTGTCCATCCACAGGCCCTCTTCCGTGGTCTCGGCCCGGGCGAACAGGTCGGTCAGGGCGGCCTCGATCTCGGGCCGCTTCTGCTCGGCCAGGGCGCCGGCCTCGCGGAAGGTCTCGCCGGCCGGGCCGATGGCCAGCTGGAAGTCGATGGCCTCGCGGATCGTGCGGCCCACCAGCACCTTGGCGTCGATGCGCTGGAAGTGGATGTCGGTGAAGCCCGCGGCCTCCATCTTCAGGCCGGTGACGATCTCGTTGGCCATGGAGAACGGGCCCGGGCCGCAGGTCTGGGCGTCCTCGCCGGGGGCCGGCAGGAACTGCCGCACCACCGTGGCGGGGGCGTGGAGCCAGGGGTTGTCCTCGCGCCGCCGCCACACGATGTGGGCCATGCGGGCGCCGGGCTTCAGGGCCTCGCGCATGGAGCGCAGGCCGCGCACCGGGTTGGAAAAGAACATGGTGCCGAAGCGGGCGAACACGAAGTCGTACTCGGCCCCGCCCAGGCCCAGCTCGGCGTCGTGGCGGGCGAAGTCCAGGTTGGCGGTGCCGGCCGCGCCGGCGATCTGGCGGGCGCAGTCCAGGAAGGCGTCGCAGCAGTCCACGCCCAGGACGCGGCCCTGGGGGCCCACGCGGTTTGCCAGGTCCAGGGCCGTGTCGCCGAAGCCGCAGCCCACGTCCAGCACCCGGTCGCCGGCGCGGACCGGCAGGGCGGGCATGACGGCGGCGCTGTGGCGCGACAGCCCGTCCACCAGAATGTGGCGGAAGCGGATGAACTTGGGCGCCAGGACGGCGTTCCAGAAATCGACGAAGGCGGAGTCCGGTTCGGCGACGGGCAGGGTGTTGTGCTGGGGCATGTCCGATGTCCTTTCACGTTCAGGGCCTCGGGGCTGTCCCTCGGCTGCTGTGAAAGGTGTACCGGAGCGGCGGCCCGGGTTCTGCTTCACCGGGTGAAGCATCGGACTACAAAGATTGGAGAAACCTGCTACAGTTTTTGAAGTTTGACGGACGAACGGGGGCTCGTGGGAGGCCGCATGAACTACAACCAGTTCTGCCCCATCGCCAAGGCGACGGAGATTCTGGGCGAAAAGTGGACAATCCTGATCCTGCGCGAGCTGCTCATGGGCGGGCGCCGGTTCAACACCCTGCAGCGCGGCCTGGGCGACATCTCGCCGGCCCTGCTGACCGGCCGCCTGAAGACCCTGGAGGACTGGGGCATGGTCATCCGGCGGCGCATTCCGGGGCAGAAGGGCTACGAATACTTCCCCACGGCCGCCTGCGAGGCGCTGCTGCCGGTACTGTTCGCCCTGGGCGAATGGGGCATGGTGTGGGCCCGCAACACCCTGACGGAAGAGGATTTCGACGTCGAACTGCTGATGCTCTACCTGGAGCGCAGCATCGACGTGACCAAGATCCCGGGGGCCGAGACGGTCATCAAGTTCCGCTTTTCCGACATGACCGACCAGCGGGACTGGTGGATCATCGCCAACCCGGAACGGGCCGAGGTGTGCATCAAGGACCCGGGCAAGGACGTGAACGTCTACTTCAACTGCTCGGTGCGCACCCTGTCGGAGGTGTGGATGGGCGACCGCACCTACCGCGATGCCATCAAGGCCGGCGCGCTGTCCGTCGACGGCGACGCCTTCCTGACCCGCAACGTCTCCACCTGGCTGCGGGCCAGCGTGTTCGGGGAATCACCGCGCCAGCCGCCCAACCCGGCGGCCGCCGTCAAGGCCGAACCGCCCGCCGGCCTGTGAACAACCCCGGTTCCGGCGGTGGCGGCCTCAGGCCACCTCGTGGCCGGCCAGCAGTTCCAGGGCCCGCACCATGGCTGAATGGTCCCAGGCCGCGCCGCCGTGGGCCGCGCAGGCGTTGAACAGCTCCTGGGCCGTGGCCGTGTTGGGCAGGCTCAGGCCCATCTGGCGGGCGTTGGCCAGGGCCAGGTTCAGGTCCTTCTGGTGCAGTTCGATGCGGAACCCCGGGTCGAAGGTGCGCTTGACCATGCGTTCGCCGTGCACCTCCAGGATCTTCGACGAGGCGAAGCCGCCCATCAGGGCCTGGCGCACCTTGGCCGGGTCGGCCCCGGCCTTGGAGGCGAACAGCAGCGCCTCGCCCACCGCCTCGATGTTCAGGGCGACGATGATCTGGTTGGCCACCTTGCAGGTCTGGCCGTCGCCGTTGCCGCCCACCAGGGTGATGTTCTGGCCCATCAGGTCGAACAGGGGCTTCACCCGGTCGAAGGCCGTTTCCGGGCCGCCGCACATGATGGTCAGGCTGCCGGCCTTGGCCCCCACCTCGCCGCCCGACACGGGGGCGTCGATGTAGTCGCAACCCAGGTCGTTGATGCGCCGGGCGAAGTCCTTGGTGGCCATGGGGGAGATGGAGCTCATGTCCACCACGGTCTTGCCGGGCCGCAGGCTTGCGGCCACGCCGTCCTCACCGAACAGCACGGCCTCCACGTGCGGGGTGTCGGGCACCATCAGGAAGGTGACCTCGGCCTGCTCGGCCACGTCCCGGGGGGTGGCGCAGGCGGTGCCGCCGGCTTCCGTCAGGTCGGCCGGCACGCCGCTGCGGCTGTGCAGGAACAGGGTGTGGCCGCCGGTGATCAGGTGCCCGGCCATGGGGCGGCCCATGATGCCCAGCCCGATGAATCCCAGGTCGCTCATGTCTCTTCTCCTTGCTGATCAGTAGCCGGCGCCGCCGCCCGGCAGGGCGCCGCGCACGGTGCCCAGCACCTGCTGGGCGCCGGCGGCCATGAGGCGCGCGTCCGACGCGATGGTGACGAACTGGAAGCCCATGGCGATGCGCTTCAGGGCGTATTCGGGCGTGCCGTTGTGGCAGCCGGCGATCTTGCCGTGTGCCTTGGCCCGGGCCTGGATGTGCTGGATGGCCTCGGCCACCGGCGGGTCCACGTCGTCGAAGGTGGGCCGGCAGCCCAGGGCCAGGGACAGGTCCGACGGCCCGATGTAGACGGCATCCAGCCCCGGCACGGCCAGGATCTCCTCCAGATTGTCCAGGCCCTGGCGGGTCTCGATCATGGCGAACACGACGATGGTGTCGTTGGCGTGCTGGGCATAGTCGGGCCCGCCGTACAGCAGGCCGCGGATGGGCCCGAAGCTGCGGGTGCCGCCGGGCGGATAGTGGGTGGCGGCGACCAGGCGCTCGGCCTCTTCCCGGGTATTGATCATGGGGCAGATCACCGCATAGGCGCCGGCGTCCAGCACCTTCATCAGGATGCCCGGGTCCAGCCACGGGACGCGGGCCATGGGCACCGTGTCGGTGGTCGAGATGGCGGTGAACATGTTGACGGCGGCGGGGTAGTCCACCACCCCGTGCTGCAGGTCCACGGTCAGGGAATCCCAGCCCTGGTGGGCCATGGTTTCGGCCGAGAACCCGGTGGGGATGGTCAGCCAGCCATTGATGGCGGCCTCCCCCCGGGCCCAGATTTCGCGCAGTCGGTTGGGGCGCATGCGGGTCTCCCTATCGCACCAGGCAGGGTTTCTTGTTGTCGAAGGTCCACCCCGGGATCAGGTACTGCATGGCCTGGGCATCGTTCCGCGCGCCCTGGTCCAGGGTGTTGTACAGGTCGTGGGCCGCCTGGATCCGCGCCATGTCGGGCACCACGCCCAGGCCGGGGCGGTCGGGCACGGCCACCTGGCCGCCAACGATGCGCGGCGGGTCGGTGGTCAGGGCCTGGCCGTCCTGCCAGATCCAGTGGGTGTCGATGGCCGTGACGGCGCAAGGCGCGGCGGCGGCGGCGTGGGTGAACATGGCCAGCGAGATGTCGAAGTGGCTGTTGGAATGGGAGCCCCAGGTGAGGCCCCAGTCGCGGCACGTCTGGGCCACCCGCACGGCGCCCTGGAGCGTCCAGAAATGGGGGTCGGCCAGGGGGATATCCACCGCCCCCAGGCGCAGGGCGTCAGCCAGCTGGGGGCCGTCGGTGGCCACCATGTTGGTGGCCGTGGGCAGGCCCGTGGCGCGGCGGAATTCGGCCATCACTTGGCGCCCCGAAAGGCCCCGCTCGGCCCCGCAGGGGTCCTCGGCATAGGCCAGGATGTGGCCCTGGCCCCGGCACAGGGCAACGGCCTCGTCCAGGGACCAGGCGCCGTTGGGGTCGATGGTGACGCGGGCCCCGGGGAACCGCCGGGCCAGGGCCTCGACGGCGGCCATCTCCTCGGCCCCCGGCAGCACCCCGCCCTTCAGCTTGAAATCGGTGAAGCCGTAGCGCGCCTGGGCGGCCTCCGCCTGGCGCACGACGGCCTCGGGCGTCAGGGCCGGGGCGTCGCGCTGCCGTTCCCAGGCATCGGCGGCGCCTGATTCGTCGCGGTAGGGCAGCGGCGTCCGGCGGTGGTCACCGACGAAGAACAGGTAGCCCAGCACCTTCACCGCGTCGCGCTGCTGGCCCTCGCCCAGCAGGGCCGCCACGGGCACCTCCAGCAACTGGCCCAGCAGGTCCAGCAGGGCCGCCTCGACGGCCGTGATGGCGTGGATGGTGGTGCGCTGGTCGAAGGTCTGCGCGCCCCGGCCGGCGGCGTCGCGGTCGGCGAAGCGGTGGCGGATGGTGTTGAGGACGGCGTTGAAATCGCCCACGGGCCGGCCGGTCACCAGGGGGATGGACCGCCGCAGGACGTCCAGGATTCCCTCGCCCCCCGGCACCTCGCCCACCCCGGTGCGCCCGGCGCTGTCGGTCAACAGCACCAGGTTGCGGG
>JAGREA010000109.1 GCA_020446745.1 Rhodobacterales bacterium
CGGCGAGCTGGCCGGCGCCGGCCTGGACGTGTTCGAGCACGAGCCGGCGGTGAACCCCAAGCTGCTGCAGATGGACAACGTGGTGCTGCTGCCGCACATGGGTTCGGCCACGGTGGAAGGCCGCGTGGACATGGGCGAGAAGGTGATCATCAACATCAAGACCTTCGCCGACGGCCACAAGCCGCCGGACCGGGTGGTCGGCGACGTGTTCTAGGCCGGACGGCCGCCCGACGGTCCGTCCTTAGGCGCCAAGGCCCCGGCTGCAGCGTGGCCGGGGCGTGACGTGGGGAGGATCGTCATGGTGCGGATGCGTTCGCTTCCGGGACTGGTTTTGACGCTTGGACTGGCCGGCGGCCTGCTGGCCGCCTGCGACGACCCGCCGCCGCCGGAACCCACCCCCATCCGCGCCCTGAAGACCGTCACCGTCACCGATCCGGCGTCGGGCCGGGTGCGCCGGTTTTCGGGCCTGGTGGAGGCCACCAACACGGCGCCGCTCGGCTTCCAGGTGCCGGGCCACGTGGTCGAGGTGGCCGTCGGCACCGGCGACACCGTGGCCGAGGGCCAGGTGCTGGCCCGCCTGGACCCCACGCCCTTCGACCTGGACGTGCAGGCCGCCGAGGCCGACGTGGGCAAGGCGCGGGCCGAATTCGACAAGGCGCGCCAGGACCACGAACGAAAGCAGGACCTGTTCGCCAAGGAATGGGTCAGCCGCGCCGCCCTGGACCAGGCCGTGTCGGCCTTCGAATCGGCCCGCGGCGCCCTGTCCTATGCCACCACCAAGCTGAACCTGGCCAAGCGCGACCGCGCCCTGACCGTGCTGAAGGCGCCCTATGGGGGCACCGTGGCCAGCCGCCAGGTGGAACCGTTCCAGGACGTGGGCGCCGGCCAGACCCTGTTGACGATCAACGCCAGCGGCGCCCTGCAGGTGGCCCTGGACATCCCGGAAACGGTGATCGGCGAGGTGTCCGTGGGCCAGCCCGTGGGCATCCATTTCCCGTCGGTGGCCCAATGCGCCTGCCGGGGCCGGGTGACCGAGATCGGCTCGGTGGCCGCCAGCGCCAACGCCTTTCCGGTCAAGGTGGGGCTCATCGATCCGCCGGCCGCCGTGCGCGCCGGCATGACGGCCGAGGCCACCTTCGTGCTGCGCGACGAAGGGCAGGGGCCGGCCTTCCTGGTGCCCCTGTCGGCCATCGCCCCGGGGCCGGAGAAGGACAGCGGCTACGTGTTCCGCTACACCCCCGACCCGGCGGCCGACGGCCTGGGCACCGTCAACCGGGTGGCGGTGGAAAACATCGGCGTGGAGGGCAACATGATCGCCATCGGCGCGGGCCTGTCGGCCGGTGACGTGATCGCCGTGGCCGGGGTCAGCTTCCTGGCCGACGGCCAGCGGGTGCGCCTGATGGCGCCGCGCTGAGGGGCGGGGGGCGAACATGGGAAATCCGACATGGGCGGCCTGACCCGCTGGTCCCTGGATGCGTCGCGCCTGACCATCCTGTTCATCCTGTTCGTGGCCCTGGCCGGGGTGGCGTCCTACGTCACCTATCCGCGCAAGGAGGATCCCTCCATCACCATCCGCATGGCCCAGGTGACGGCGGCCTATCCGGGCATGGCGGCGACCCGGGTGGAAGACCTGATCACCCGGCCCATCGAGGAGCGCATCCGCGAGATCCCCGAGGTCAAGCGCATCACGTCGGACTCCCGCACCGGCAACGCCCTGGTGTCGGTGGAGGTGCAGGATACGGTCACCGACCTGGCGCCCGTGTGGCAGCGCCTGCGCGACAAGATGGCCGACCTGGCCCCCGACCTGCCCGACGGCACCCAGGGCCCCACGGTGAACGACGAGGTGGGGCTGACCGCCGTGGCCACCGTGGCCCTGTGGAGCGACGGCTTCACCCTGGCCGAAATGCGCCAGGTGGCCCGCGACACCCGTGACCGCCTGTACACCCTGGACGGCATCAAGAAGATCGAACTGTACGGCGTGCAGGACGAACGGGTGTACCTGGAGGCCTCGAACGCCCGCCTGGCCCGGTTCGGCATCAGCCCCCTGACCCTGGTGGACACCCTGCGCCAGCAGAACATCGTGCTGCCCGGCGGCCACATCGACGCCGACGGCCAGAACGTGATCGTCGAGCCCAGCGGCGACTTCACCGACGTGGAGCAGATCCGCGAGGTGCTGATCCCCCGGCCCGGCGGCGGCACGGTGCCGCTGCGCGACCTGGTGACGGTCACCCGGGGGCCCGTGGACCCGCCCCGCAACCCGGTGTACTTCAACGGCCGCCCGGCCATCGTGCTGTCGGTGTCGATCCAGGACGGGGTCAACAGCGTGGCCTTCGGCGACCGCCTGACGGCCGCCCTGGCGCGCATCCAGAACAGCCTGCCCATCGGCTACGTGCTGGACTACGCCACCTTCCAGCCGGACCTGGTGGCCCTGGCCGTGGACGGGGCGGTGGTCAACGTGTACCAGACCCTGGCCATCGTCCTGGCCGTGGTCATGGTGTTCCTGGGTTGGCGCACGGGGCTGATCGTCGGTGCCTTCGTGCCCCTGGCCATGCTGCTGGGCCTGGTGGTCATGCGGCTGCTGGACATCGAACTGCAACGCATGTCCATCGCTTCCATGATCATCGCCCTGGGCCTGCTGGTGGACAACGGTATCGTGGTGGCGGAAGACATCCGCGCCCGCCTGTCGGCCGGGCAGAAGCGCCGCGACGCGGCCATCGACGCCGGACGCACCCTGGCCGTGCCCCTGCTCACCTCGTCGCTCACCACCATCCTGGCCTTCATGCCCATGATGCTGGCCGTGGGCGCGGCCGGGGAATACACCCGCTCGCTCAGCCAGGTGGTGATCATCCTGCTGCTGGGGTCATGGTTCCTGGCCATGGTGGTGACGCCGGTGCTGTGCGTGTGGTTCATGCGCCAGCCCACGGCGGAAGACATCGCGGCGGCGGCGCGGGAAGGGCGCTTCCTGGGCGGTTACCGGCGGCTGCTGGGGGGCGTGCTGCGCCACCGGGCCCTGTTCCTGGCCGGGGTGGGGCTGGTGGCCGTGGCGGCGGGCTGGGGCTTTTCCTTCGTGCCCAAGATCTTCTTCCCCGAAAGCGAGCGCAACCAGTTCCTGGTCTATATCGACCTGCCGGCGGGCAGCAGCATCAAGGCCACCCAGGCCACGGTGCGGGCCGTGACCGCCTGGCTGGACGACCGCGCCGCCAACCCGGACGTGACCGGCACCATCGCCTATGTGGGCGGCGGCGGGCCGCGCTTCTACCTGACCCTGTCGCCCATCGACCCCGACCCCCACCGGGCCTTCATCACCGTGACCACCGGCCGGGGCGGCGACGTGCCGGCGGCCATGGCGCGGGTGCGCGCCCACCTGCTGGACCGCCACCCCGAGGCCCGGGCCCAGGTGAAGGCCATGTCCCTGGGGGCCAGCGAATCGGGGCTGGTGGAAATCCGCCTGGTGGGGCCCGACGCCGGGGCCCTGACCGCCGCCTCGGCCCGCCTGCAGGACGGCCTGCGGGCCATGGCCGGGGCCCGGGACATCCGCGACGACTGGGAAAACCGGGTGGTCAAGGTGACCGTGCAGGTGGACCAGGGCCGGGCCCGCCGGGCCGGCGTGACCTCCACCGAGGTGGCCCAGTCCCTGAACACCTATCTGGACGGCATGGCCGTCACCGACTACCGGGAAGGGGACCTGGTGATCCCCGTGGTGCTGCGGGGGCTGGAGGCCGAACGGGGCACGCTGTCCGGGCTGGCCGACATCAACGTCCACACCGCCGCCGGCACCACCGTGCCGCTGCCGCAGATCGCGTCGTTCACGGGCGAATTCGCCCATGGCCGCATCAAGCGCCGCGACCTGGAACGCACGGTGACCGTGCAAGTGAAGCACCAGGCCCTGAAGGCGGCGCCCCTGTTCGCCCAGATGGAACCCCTGCTGGCGGGCCTGGACCTGCCCCCCGGCCACCGGTGGGAGGTGGGCGGCGAGCTGGAGGATTCGGCCGAGGCCCAGGCCAACCTGTTCGCCACCCTGCCCCACTGCCTGGCGCTGATCGCCGTGCTGCTGGTGTGGCAGTTCAACTCGTTCCGCCGCCCGGCCATCATCCTGGCGACCATTCCGCTGGCCTTCCTGGGCGCCGTGGTGGGGATGCTGGCGCTGAACGCGCCGTTCGGGTTCATGTCCATCCTGGGGCTGTTCAGCCTGGCCGGGATCATCATCAACAACGGCATCGTGCTGATCGACCGCGTCGACGGCCTGCGGGCCGAGGGCCTGGCGCCCGACAAGGCGGTGGTGGAGGCCGCCCTGGCCCGCTTCCGACCCATCCTGATGACCACGCTGACCACCATCCTGGGCCTGCTGCCGCTGATCGTGTCCCACGACCCGCTGTTCTACGGTCTGGCCGCGGTGATCGCCTTCGGCCTGCTGCTGGGCACGGCCCTGACCCTGGGGCTGGTGCCGGTGCTCTATACCCTGCTGTTCCGGGTGAAGGTGGGCGGTTGATGGGCGGCTGGTTCCTCCGCTAGGTTGGGGGAGGAGGACAGGCCATGCCTGACGAAAAAAAGAACGCAGAAGCGCTGGACCGTATCGCCCGTGATTGCGCTGCTCTGCCCCGACGTGACGTTCGCACGGCAGAGGACATCATCGGCTATGATGCATTGGGCCTGCCTGGGCACCAAATGCCGGACGGCATCACCCGCGACCAGTCCACACCCCATGATCCCACCTTCGAGAAGGCCGTGGACGCGGCCGAGCGAGTCATGGCTCGGGATAGGGACGCCCTGAAGGAACTCGCCAAGTAGAGGATGGACAGGGATCCGCCCGTCTGGCTGACCGAGGACATGGTGGCGGCCATCAATGCCCGCGCCGTCGCCGTGTTCGGCGGTCTGTCCGGTGCCGTGCGGGACGAAACCCTGTTGAAGGCCGCCTTGGGTCGCCCCCTAAACAAGTGGCACTACGACGAGCCCCGGCCGGACCTTTTCACTCTGGCCGCCCCCTACTGCTTCGCCCTGATCAAGGGGCATGCCTTTCACGACGGCAACAAGCGCACGGCCTACATCGCCGCCGTGGTCTTTCTGGACCTGAACGGAATCGACTGCATGCCGGATCAGGCGGACATCGTGCGCACCATGCTGGGCGCCGCTGACGGCTCGATCCCCGAGACCGCCCTAACTGACTGGTTCCGGGCCAATGGCCGGGCCCGGAACGGACCATCAGACCTTATCGACGTCAACGATTGAGACGATCCAATCAGGCCTCTCGGCTTCGTTGCCGGTCCAACCCCAGTCCGACAGCATGTTTATGAAGCTGTCCCGCCTGTACGTCCCGCCGAAATCGACCACTGAATAGCCGTAGCCCAGTTGGACGAGCGCTTCGCCCTGTCCTGCCAGGCCCGCCGGTCGTCGAAAAACCAGCATGCCGAGGGTATGGCCGAAGTCCTTCAAGAACACGTCGGGCCTGAGAACCACCTTGGTGCCGACCTTGATCTCGAACCCAAACGTGATTTGTAGCCCCAGGTCCGCCGCGGCGGCATTCCAGGTGTCAATGAAACTGGAATCCGTTTGTTTCACGAGGTCGCCTTAAAGCCCCACCCTTGCCCGCAGATCCTCGTCCTTGATGCTCAACTCCCGGCCGGCCCAGTCGTCGGCGGCGGCGGTGCACAGCCAGGCGATGGCCTGGGCCGGGGCGTCGGCGGGGGCCAGGTCCGCGCGGGGAAGCTGGCTCACCGGGTTCATGCCCGAGGCGCGGATCTGCACCTGCATGTCCGTGTCCACCACCCCGGGGCCGAAGCCGAACACCCGCAGGCCCCGGTCGCCGTATTCGTGGTGCAGGGCCTGGGTCAGCATGGCCTCGCCGGCCTTGGCGCAGCAGTAGGCGGACCAGCCCTCCAGCGCCCGGTGGGCGGCGCCGGAGCTGACGTTCACCACCGTGCCGCCCATCAGGGCCTGCTGCGGCGCCGCCAGCAGGTGGGGCAGGGCCGCGTGGGCCATGTGGAAGGCGCCCAGCAGGTTCACCTGGATGCACTGGGCCCAGGCCGCCGGGTCCGTGTCGCCCAGGTGGCCGATGGGGGCCACCGATCCGGCGTTGTTAACCAGCACGTCCAGGCGCCCGAACGCCGCCACCACCTGGGCCACGGCCCGGGCCGCCGAGGCGGCGTCGGCGATGTCGCCAGTCACGGCCAGGGCCCGGCCGCCGTCGGCGGAAATGGCCTGGGCCACGGCGTCCACGTCGCCCGCCGTGCGCGCCATCACGGCCACGGCCAGGCCGTCCGCCGACAGGCGCCGCGCCGTGGCCGCGCCGATGCCCCGCCCGCCGCCGGTGACCAGCGCCACCCTGTCCGTTCCGTTCGCCATGGCTGCCTCCTAGCGCGATGTTCCGTTGGCCCGTGGGCCGCTGGGGCGGTCATACCCCATCCGGCCGCCGGGGGCCAGCCCGTCCGCCCGTGGAACTGATAATCATTATAATTCAAGGAGTTGTGGGCGCGATGCCCGTTGACAAGCGGGGTCGTCCCGGCCACAAGGGGCGGTCATGTCCGCCGTTGCCGCCGCCGCGTCAGGGTTGCCGGGGATCCGCCGTGTCGGCCGGGTCCTCGCCGGGGATATCGTCCCTGGGGGTGTCCTCGCCGTCCACAAGGGGGAACGGCGGCGGGTTGCGGGCCTCGTCGCGGGCCGCCTGGGCCAGTTCGTCGTACAGGAACACCGAGGCCAGCTCCGGGTCCGCCTCGGCCCGGTGGCGGGGGTGGGCCAGCCAGGCCTGGATCAGCCCCGGCATGTCGGTGAGCACACATGCCGGGAAGGCCAGCACCTGGTCCAGCGCGCCGC
>JAGREA010000110.1 GCA_020446745.1 Rhodobacterales bacterium
GGGCCGAGGGCACGGTGATCGCCACCCGGGTGGACGGCACCCGGGTCGAGCTGCGGGTGGGCGATCCCGTCTACCAGGGCGACATTCTGGAAACCGGCCCCGAAGGCGCCGTGGGCGTGGTGCTGGCCGACGAGACCACCTTCGCCATGGCCGAAAACGGCCGCATGGTGCTGGACGAGATGATCTACGATCCGGGCAGCGGCGAAGGCAGCATGTCCGTGTCGGTGATGGAAGGCCTGTTCACCTTCGTCAGCGGCCAGGTGGCCAAGGCGGCCCCGGATTCCATGATCCTGAAGACCCCCGTGGCGACGATCGGCATCCGCGGCACCCAGGCCGGCCTGGAGCTGAGCGACGGCACCCTGCGCGTGGTGCTGATGCGCGAGGGCGACGACAGCATCGGCGAGGTGGTGATCCTGAACCCCGACGGCCAGATCGTGCTGAACCTTGCCAACCAGGCGTCCGTGGTCACCGGGCCGGGCGTGGCGCCGACCCTGCTGGGCCAGATGTCCGAGGAGGATCTGGTCAATCTGTTCTACGACTCCCTGCGCCTGCTGCCGGTCAGTTCCGGTGACGGCAACGGCAACGATTACGGCGTGCAGGGCAGCGATTCCGGCAACGGCGAGGACGTCGCCAACTTCGACACCGCTTCCGGCCCCAGCGGCCAGGGCGAAGGCGAGGGCGGCCCCGACGGCACCATCAAGGTGGTCGGCGCCGACTACACCGGCACCGGCCAGGGCCCGGTCCCCGGCGGCACCTTCGGCCTGGGTACGGGAACGACCGAAGGCGGCCAGGAAGGCGGCGGCGAGGGCGGCGACACCGGCGGCGACCGGTCCACCTTCTTCGGCGAGGAAACCCCCTCCGGCGATCCAGACCAGGTCATCCTGGGCGGCCCGGGTGACGACACCCTGGTGGGCGGTTCCGGCAACGACACGCTGTACGCCGGCGACGGCGACGACGTGGTGTTCGGCGGCGCCGGCGACGACACCATCATCGGCGGCACCGGCCGGGGCAACGACCTGTACGACGGCGGCACCGGCACCGACACCCTGACCTTCCCCAGCGCCGACGAGAACCACGGCCTGCGCGTGGACCTGGCGGCCGGCACGGCCACCGACCTGAACACGGAATCGCCGTGGATCGACACCGACATCCTGAGCAACATCGAGAACGTGGTCGGCGGCCGCGGCGATGACCAGATCATCGGCAACGGCCAGGCCAACACCCTGGACGGCAGCGCCGGCGACGACACCCTGACCGGCGGCGGCGGCAACGACCGGCTGATCGGCGGGGCCGGCAACGACGTGGCCATTTTCGCCGGCGCCGTCAGCGACTATGACTTCGCCTTCGACGGCACCGACCTGCTGATCACCGCCCGCACCGGCGACGAGGGCACGGACCGCCTGAGCGGCATCGAGTTCCTGGGCTTCGGTGGCGGCACCGACGCCGACAACCTGGTGGCCGTGGCCGACCTGGGCCTGCCGCCCACGGTGGTGGTCGCGTCTGCGACGGGCGACGAGGACACGGCCATCGGCCTGTCCATCAACCTGACCAATTCCAACCCCCTGGCGACGGTGGAATCGATCACCATCGAGGGCCTGCCGGACGGGGCCCAGCTTTCGGCCGGCACCCCCGGCGCCGTGGACCCGGTCTCGGGGACCTTCTCGGTCACCCTGACGCCGGACCAGCTCGAGGGCCTGACCCTGACGCCGCCGCAGGACTTCAACGGCGACCTGGACCTGCAGGTGACGGCGGCCAACGACGCCGGCCAGAGCAGCGACCCGGCCGACCTGTCGGTGTCGGTGACGCCGGTGAACGACGCCCCGGAACTGGCCGCCAACACGGGCCTGGACGCCGACTTCGGCGCCGCCACCGAGGTGACCAGCGCCGCCCTGTCGGTGTCGGACGTGGACAACACGCCCGACGAGATCACCTTCGAGATCACCGACGTGACCGATTTCGGCACCCTGTTCCGCGACGGCCAGGCCCTGGGCCTGGGCGACACCTTTACCCAGGCGGACATCGACAACGGCCTGATCTCCTATCAGGTCCAGGACCTGGTGCCCTTCACCTACGACTGGGACGCCGACACGCCGGACTGGACCGGCGTCACCTCCAAGGTGGGGGTGGAGACGGTGAACCCCGTGCTGGCCGAAAACCTGGCCCTGCCGGACCAGGGGACGTCGGTGAACCTGCGGTTCGAGGGTGGCGAGGCCGGCTTCTGGAACACCATCGGCTGGTACCACCTGGACGAGGACGGCAACCCGGGCGAGGCCGAGATCGTGTGGGTCAACACCCGCGACCGCCGCGCCCTGACGGCCGGCGAGACGGAGTTCCAGATCAACGGCCTGGAGGAGGGTGAATCCTTCGGCCTGTTCATGATCACCAACGGCGCCCGCGAGTACGAGTGGCTGAACAGCCTGGAAGAGAACAACCTGAGCCTGCGGTTCAACGCCGACGGCGACCTGGAGGCCGTGAACGCCGCCGGGCAGGTGGTGCACAGCATTTCCGCCACGTCGGAAAGCGACCGCGGCCTGATCTTCCACGCCCAGTACGACGACCCGGCGTCGGAAAACCCCCTGGACGGCCTGGCCCACGCCCATTCCGGCGTCGATTCCGAATCCGACCGCCTGTACATCGGCTTCGAGGATGCCCTGGGCGGCGGCGATTTCGACTTCGACGACGTGGTGCTGTCGGTGACCTACAGCGGCTCGGCCGAACAGCCGACGTCCGACTCGTTCAGCTTCACGGCCTCGGACGGCCTGGCCGACCTGGCCAACCAGGACGGCAGCGAGACCGGCTATACGGTGATCAACCACGAAGCGACGGTGGACATCGACATCCACAGTGGCGTCCAGGCCTGACGCCGCCGCGTCTTCGGCGCACGCGCCCCCTTTCCCCGGGTGGGAGAGGGGGTGTTTTTTTGCGGGGACTGCGGGTGTGGGGGGATAGAAGAGTCTTTGTGGAACCCTCAC
>JAGREA010000111.1 GCA_020446745.1 Rhodobacterales bacterium
GCGGCCCAGGCGGTGGACGGCACCGCGCCGGACAGCGCCAGGGCCAGGACGACCAGCGCCGCCGCCAGGAGTTTGGCCGGCGCGCGCAACAGGCTTTGCTTCATCATTGGAACAGCTCCTTATCCTTGGCGAACAGGTCGTCCAATTCCTTTTCGACCTTGACCCGGACCTCGTGCTCGATCTTGACGTTCAGGTTGATGACGATGGGCTTGTCCGACGGCTCGACCTTGACCGTGGGCGAACAGGCCCCGGCCAGGATCAGGGCCGCGCAGAGGGTGCCAAGCGTCGGTAATCTGGTTGCCCTTAGGTTCATGTGAATCACCCGAAATGGTTCAGGGTTTGCCGCCGCCCTGGATCGAGCGGCCGATGTTTTCCGGCAGGTGGTAGGTGGCCAGCCCCTGGCGCAGCAACTGGCCCAGGGCGCCACTGACGTTCAAGTTGAACTCGAAGGGATAACCATCCATGAATTCGGGGTTTTTCCCCTCGATGTGCAGCACGGCGGTCAGGTCCTTCGACAGGTTTCCGTCCAGGGTCAGGCGCATCACGTCGTAATGGAAATTCTTCAGCGCCGACAGCATCAGGCTAACTCCTTGGCCGCCCCCTTGCAACGCGGGCGGCGGCACCGCGGGGGCATAGCGGATGACGCCGGGGGACCGGGTGGCGAGCACGCCGCCGGAGATGGTCAGCTCGCCGTTGTCCAGGGTCACCGGCACCTCGCCCTCCAGCACGCCGGAGCCGCTGGCGTCGTCCAGCTTGGCGACCTGTAGAAGGTTTGTGACATTCAGGCTCCGCAGGTTCAGTTTCATGTCCTGGCGCCCGGAAGTGCGGTCCAGGTCCAGCCCGCCCGAAAATAGGCGCCCGCCGGCGAAGCCGGCCGACACCTCGCCGATGCGCACGTGGCCGGCCTCGGTCACGTCCATGACCAGGCGGGCGTCGGCCAGGGGCAGACCGGCGTCGATGGTTTTCGCCGTCAGGGTCTGCGCCGGCGCCGTGGCCAGGGGCCAGGGGCGGGTCACCCGCACCGTGCCCGACAGACCCTCGACCCGGGTGCCTTCGGCGGTGAAGGACAGGTCGTCGGCGGTCACGGCCAAGTCCGACGCCAGGGTCCAGTCCTTCCACCGCACCGGTCCCTTGGCCGCCAGGGCGCCGGTGACCTTGTCCAGACGCCGGCCGTACAGGGGTGACAGGTCCGCCGGCTGCAGCAGGCCGGCCAGGAATTCCATGCGGTGCAGGACCACCTGGGCCTGGCCCGCGGCGGCGTCCGGGTCGTGGCGGCCCTCGGCCTCCAGCACGGCGCGGCCGTTGCGGGCCGACGCCTTTGCGGCGAAGGTCAGCGGCCGCTCCTTCCAGGCCACCTTGCCCGTCAGGCGCAGGGGCGCGAACAGGGCCGGCCTGGCGCCGTGGGACAGGGTGACGCCGTCCCAGGTCGCGCCGTCGGCGGAGACGGCCAGGTCCAGGCCCCGCGCCACCAGCGGCAGGTCCGCCACCTTGCCCGCCACCTCGTCCAGGGTGATCTGCGCCGCCACGGCCTTGGCCGTCAGGTCGCTTTCCACCGCCGGGGCCTTTTCATCGCTGGCCCGGGCCCTCAGGTCGGGGGCGGCCAGGTCCAGGGGGCCGTCCAGGGCCAGGCGCAGGACGCCGCCGTCCAGCCCGGCCTTGAACTTGCCCGCCAGGGTGACCGGCCCGTCCAGGGCCGCCAGGGGCAGGTTCTTCACGTCGACGGCGAGGTCGCCGCTTGACTTGACCGCGCCCAGGGCGGTGCCGCCGGTCAGGTCGGCCCGGACCTTGGCCGTCAGGTTGCCATGGCCGTCGGGCAGGGTCGCCGTGGCGTTCAGGGCCGCCTTTCCGGCCCCATGGGTGGCCTTGCCCGAGAAGGCCACGGCCTGGGGCAGGGCGGCCAGCAGCCCCTTGCGGGTCCGGCCCGTGAAGGTGGCGGTGACCCGGGGCTCGTCGAACACCGGGATTTCGGCCTCCACCCGGGCCGTGAACCAGGGGGTGGCCAGGTCCGTGCCCAGGACCGCCCGCTCGGCGGTCAGCGTGCCGCCGCCGTGAAGGGTCACGGGACCGGGC
Organism: Rhodobacterales bacterium; assembly: GCA_020446745.1. Classification (GTDB taxonomy): domain Bacteria; phylum Pseudomonadota; class Alphaproteobacteria; order Rhodospirillales; family JACKKN01; genus JAGREA01. The sequence goes on from JAGREA010000111.1 coordinate 2,071, forward strand.
AGGGCCAGGTTCGGCGTGGGGCGCAGGTCGGCGGCGTAATTGCCGGGGATGCGCCAGGGCCGGGCCGCCAGGAAGTCGGCCACCGGCACCAGGGCGGACAGCCGCAGGTCGCCGAAGGCGCCGCCGGCGCGGCCGTCCACGGTCATGTGCCGGCCGTCCAGGCGGGCGTTCAGGGTCACCAGGGCCGGCTCGTCCAGGCCCGGCACCAGGCCCGGTGCCGCCTCGCCCTCGGCAAACAGGATCCAGGTGGCCTCCGCCACCGTCCGCCCCGGCGGCACCCGGGCCTCGGACC
>JAGREA010000112.1 GCA_020446745.1 Rhodobacterales bacterium
CGCGGCGCCGGCAGGTGGAGCCACACGGCCTCGCCCGGCGCCGGCAGGGGCATGTTCCACGGCCGTTGGACGAAGATCGCCCGCCCGTCCATGAGCCGGCACTGCAGCTCGCGCACCGCCCCCATCTCGCGGACCCGGACCACCCGGGCCTCCAGCCCCGTGCCCGGCTCTCCGCCAAGCTCGATGTGCTCCGGCCGGATGCCGACCCAGGCGGCGCCGTGGGCGGCGGAAAACGGCGCCTGCGGGCCCAGGCGGATCTGTCCCCAGGCGCCGGCCAAGCGATCATCGTCGAAAGAATCGAGCGGCAGCAGGTTGCGCCAGCCCAGCACGCAGGCCACGGCGTGTTCGCCCGGATCGTTGAACACCTCGTGCGTCAGCCCGAAGCGGTTCAGGCGCCCGTTGCACACGACCCCCACCGTATCGGCCACCTGGCGGGCCTCTTCCAGGTCGTGGGTCACCATGACCACCGGCTTTTTCACCGCCGCGGCAAGGCCCATCAGGTGGGCCCGCAGGTGGTTGCGCAGGTGGGCGTCGACGGCCGAGAAGGGCTCGTCCAGCAGCAGCAGGTCGGGGTCGGCGGCCAGGGCCCGGGCCAGGGCCACCCGCTGGCGCTGTCCGCCGGAAAGCTGGGACGGATAGCGGGTTTCCAGGCCGTGCAGGTCCAGGCGCTCGATCCAGGCGGCCACGTCGGCGGCGCGGGTGGCCCTGGGCGCGCCATAGCCGATGTTGGCCGCCACGGTCATGTTCTCGAACAGGGCGTAATCCTGGAACACGATGCCGATGCGCCGCCGCCCGACCGGACGATCGATGCGGGCCCGCGAGGTGCCCTTCTTGTCGAACCAGGTTTCCTCGCCCAGGCGGATGACGCCGTCCGACGGCCGCTCCAGCCCGGCGATCAGCCGCATGAGGGTCGTCTTGCCGCTGCCCGAGGGGCCCAGCAGGACGCAGATCCCCTCGCCCGGAATGTCCAGCGTGGCGTCGAGGGAGAAATCGGTCCGCGCGAAGCGGACGTCAACCCACAGGGCGCTCATGGCCGGGCCCTCTCGCGGCCCCGGCCATGGGTGCCGTAAACCACCCACAGGCCGACGAAGGAAAAGGCCACCAGCAGCAGCGACAGCCCGTGGGCCGCCGCGTATTCCAGGCTTTCCACGTGCTCGTAGATGGCGATGGAGACCACCTGGGTCCGGCCCGGGATGTTGCCGCCGACCATCAGGACGACGCCGAATTCGCCGACCGTATGGGCGAAGCCCAGCACCCCGGCGACGATCAGGCTCATGCGGATGCGCGGCAGGATGACGCGGACGAAGGTTTTCACGCGGCCGGCGCCCAGGGAGCGCGAGGCCTCGATCACCCGGCGGTCGATGGTTTCGAACCCGGCCTGCAGCGGCTGCACGACGAAGGGCAGGGAATAGACGCAGGAGGCCACCAGCAGGCCCGGGAAGGAAAAGGCCAGGGTGTGGCCGAACAGCGCGCGCCAGATCTCGCCCAGCGCCCCGCCCCGCCCCAGCAGGAGCAGAAGATAGAAGCCCAGCACCGTCGGCGGCAGGACCAGCGGCAGGGCCGCCGCCGCCTCGACGACGCTGCGCCAGCGGCTTGGCGTGGTGGCCAGCCACCAGGCCATGGGCAGGCCGATCACCATCAGGACCACCAGGGTGGCGGCGGCCAGGCGCAGCGTCAGCAGGATCGGCGTGGGATCGATGGACAGGAAGGCGGCGGCGCCAGACATGGCCTATTCCACCCCATAGCCGAACGAGACCACCGCGGCGCGGCCCGCCGGGCCCCGCAGGTAGTCCAGGAACGCCACGGCGGCGGCGTTGTCCGCGCCCCCCTTCAGCAACACCGCCTGCTGCGCGATGGGATCGTAAAGGTCGGCATCGACAATCCACGGGCTGCCGCGTTCCCCATTGCCCAGGGCCCGGACCTGCGACAGGGCGACGGCGGCGAAGGTGGTGTTGCCGCTTTGGGCGAACTGCAGGGCCTGCGACACGTTTTCGGCCACCACCAGGCGGTCCGCCGCCGGCCGGGCGATGCCCAGGCGGTCGAACACCTGCAGCATGGCCCGCCCATAGGGCGCCAGCTTGGGGTTCGCCAGGGCGATCCGCCCAAAGTCGCCCGACCGCAGGGCCCGTTGGGGGTCGATTCCCGGCGTCGCGCTCCACACGGCCAGCGTGCCCAGGGCATAGGTGAAGCGCGTGCCGGCGACGGCCTCGCCCTCGGCCTCCAGCCGTTTCGGCTCGCGGGCGTTGGCCGCCAGGAACACATCGAACGGCGCGCCCTGCATGATCTGCGCGTAAAGCTTGCCGGTGGAACCGGCACTGATCGCCACGTCATGGCCGCTGGCGGCCTCGAAGGCCGCCGCGATCCGGCGCAGGGGCTGCAGGAAGTTGCTGGCCGTGGCCACCGCCACCTGGCCGGCCCGGGCGGCGGTGGCGAAGCCGGCTCCGTTGACCAGGCCCAGGGACAGCACCGCGACCACCCCGGCGGCGCGCCACCGGGAACGGCGATGCCTGTCCTGCGACCGCAAGAGCCGGGCCCTGGCCCCCATCACCGACATCCGTTGTCTCCCGTCATGGCCGCCCCGGCGGGGCCGCCGTGTTTCAGGCCGCCTCCATGACGGGCGAGGGGCCGTGGGTCATGCAGTTCTTGGGGCAGACCCGCGCGCAGGCCTCGCAGCCGATGCAATCCATCACGTTGGCCAGCGACATCACCATGCTGGTGTCCTCGTCGAAGCCGTCGTCGTCATCGTCTTCGAAATCGTCCTCGCCGTCCTCGCGCTCCACCAGGGTGAAGACATCGCGCGAACAGACCTTGTAGCAGCGGCCGCAACCGATGCACCGGGTCTGGTCGAGCGTCAGCACGAAGCTGGGCGAATAGGTTTCGCCGCCACGGGTCAATCCGGTGATTTCAGGCATCGCTGGTCTCCTCGTTCAGGGCCGGTCCGGGCCCGGCTCAGGCGGCTTCGGTCCGGGCCTTCAGGGCGCGCTCGGCCTCGGCCCAGGCCTTGCAGGCCGCGTAGGTCCGGGCGGCCAGGTCCGGGATCTCCTCGAAGGCGGCGGGCAGGCGGTCTTCCACCAGGTCATGCAGCTCGCCGGCCTGCTCGCTGGCCTTGCGCTTCAGCCGGCGGACGGATTTTTCCAGCACTTTCAGGTCTTCTTCCGACATGGGAGTCTCCTTCTCTTGGCCCGGCCCTTGACCCGGCCCTTGGCCCGGATCAAAGGCGGGCCACGGTGGGGTGTTCCGCCACCAGCGCCACGGCCCGCGCGACCTGCGCGCCGGCCTCGTCGCGCATCTTGGCCGGCGACGGGAAACCGAAGCGGTGCACGTCGCGCAGCGAACGGTCGATGACGATCAGCTTGCCGACGGAAATCAGGGCGCGGCCGAATCCCTCGTGGGTCAGGTTGATGATGGGCGTGGCCATCAGGCCCACGTGCTGTTCGATCATCACGGCCAGGGCGTTGTAGTAGCCCTTGACCCGGGCCAGGGTGGTGTCGTCGGGATCGCCGATCACCGGGATCTCGCGGCGGCGCTCCTTGGTCAGGATGAAGGGGTCCAGGATTTCGGCGTTGTCCAGGGTGTCGAGCACGCCATAGGTGTCCACGGCCCGCATCTGGCGCACCAGTTCGCCGAAGAAGGGATCCGCCGTGGCGGTCTCGGGGTCGATCATCAAAACGGCTTCGGACATGGTCATCTCTCTCATCGGCGATGGACGGCTCAGGGCTGCCGGGACGGTGGAGGTTGGATCTGCATCCGGTGCCAGATCCCGCCGCCGCGCTCGGCCAGCCGCGCCGGTACCAGGGTCAGCGGCAGGACGGCCAGGCACAGCAGCGCCGTGGCCCCGTCCGACAGCCCGGCGGCGGCGGCCAGGGCCGCGGCCACGGCCAGGCCGGCGGGCGGCAGCAGGTAGGCCAGGACGCTGGCCCGGACGAAGGCCCCACCGTCCAGGGCCACGTCGACCCGGCTGCCCACCGGCACCGGGGCGGAACGGACCGGCAGCCAGGTCCGGCGCGGGCCCGACAGCCGGGCCAGGGCGGCGCCGGCGCACGTCGCCGTGCCGGAGCAGCTTGCGCAGGCGCCGCCCCGGGGGCTCTCAAGGCACGCCCAGCCCTCCCGCACGGCGACGACCCGCAGGCTTTTCAGCAGGATGCGATCGCCGGCCGCGGCCGCTTCCGGTCGCGTGGGTTCACTCATCCCAGCCTTCCTCTTCCATGGTGTCGAAGCGGTCGGCGGTGCGCTTGCAGGCCAGGGCCTGGGCCAGCCAGGCCGGCGTGTTGCGCACCATCCGGTTCTGCAGGTCGCCGATCAGCAGGGGGATCGGCGCCCCGGCCGGCGCCTTCTGCGGAAAGATGCCCGCCTGCAGCAACTGGGTGGCGGCCGACGAGCCCACCGCCTGCACGTAGACGGCGTCGCAGCCCCGCAGGGCGGCGATGCGGCCGGCCAGCTTGCCTTCGTCGCCGTCCCGGGGCGACGGCGAAAATTCGATCACCGACACGAAATGGGCCGCCTGGGCCGACACGGCGTGGACCACGAAGCAGCTGGCCGAACCGAAATGCTGGTTGACGCACTTGTGGTCCGTGGAGGCGAAGGCGATGTGCAGCGTTCGGGACAGGTCCAGGTTCTCCTGGCGGTCCGGGACAAGGGTGAGGCGGCGGGCATGCATCGCGGGTCTCCTCACGCGGCGGCTTCGGAAAAGGCGAAGATGGAGCGGTGGGGGGCGACCGTGCCGCGCTCCAGGTGGGTCAGCGCGTTGGCCAGGTCGTACAGGGCCTGGCGGGCGCCGCCGTAGCCGACCCAGGGGCGCTGGTGGCCGCCGATCAGGTCATAGAGCGGGAAGCCGGCGCGCAGGATCGGCAGGCCCAGGCGCCGGGCCGAGGCGGCCACGTGGGAATTGCCGATCAGCATTTTCGCGCCGCCCGCGTCGGCCAGGGCCTCCAGGTCCTCCAGGTCGCCGATCTTGACCCGGGGCGCGCGGACCCGTTCCAGCACCGGGGCGTTGGCGGGGGCGACGGCGGCCACCACCCGGGCGCCGGATTCCGCCAGCAGGTCGGCGAAGCCCTTCAGCAGGTCCGGGTCGGCGGCGATGCCGAAGCGCGACGTGGCCACCGAGAAATGGCAGTCCAGCATGGCGTCCAGAAGCTGCGAGCGCTGGCGTTCCAGCCCCTTCGGCACCGGCTGGCCGGCGATCTCGGCCAGGGCCATCACCAGGGCGTCGGTGCCGGCCAGGCCCATGGCGTGGTCCAGGCGGTACAGCGGCGCCCCCGTGCGTTCCGCCAGCAGCGCGCCGGCGGCCTCCTGCGCCGCGCCGATCACCAGGTTCGCCCGCGCCGATCCCATTTCGGCGATGCGATGCACCCGGGCGCCGCCCACGGTGACGGCCGAGAAGTCCCCTTCGACCAGGTGGCCGTCCAGGGAGTCCGACAGGTCCGGCACCACGAAGGGGTCCAGGCCGAAGGCCCGGGCCATGGCCTTGATGGCCTCGATGTCGCCCGGCGTCAGGGCCGCGCCGACCAGGATGTTGACCTGCGCCGTGGGCCGGAAGCCGGGTTCGGCTCGGGCCGCCGCCGTGTCCGGCACCAGGGCGTCGACGATGGCCCGCAGGGCGGCGGCGAAGCCGGTTTCCAGGCAGCCCTTGTAGTCCGGGGTGGAGACGGGGATGACCACCGTTTCGGCCCGGTCCGGGTGGCGGTCGCGGAAGTCGGCCACGGCGCGGGCGACGTAGCTGCCCTGGGTTTCGGACAGGCCCGTGGTGGGCAGGCCGATCACCTGGGGCGCCGCGTCGGCGCAGATGGCGGCCAGTCCGTCGATGATGTTGTCTTCGGACCCCATGACCGTGGACACCTGGTCCATGGCCGTGGTCTGCAGGGGGATGGGCTCGCGGAAATGCTGCACGAAGAACACCTTGCCGAAGGCCGTGCAGCCCTGGCTGCCGTGCAGCATGGGCAGCGACCGGTGCAGGCCCAGGAAGGCCAGGGCCGCGCCGATGGTCTGGCTGGATTTCAGGGGGCTGACGGACAGCGCCTTGTTGCGCTTTTCCACCGGCGTCGGGGCCGCCGGAGCCAGGGGCAGGGCGGCGCCGCCGGCCGCCCAGGGCGCCGGCCGGCGGGCCGTGTCCCACACCGGGCAGTCGACGGTCAGGGCGATCTGGCGCGCCAGTTCGACCATGCCCGCATAGCCGGCGTAGGCGAATTCGCGCTCCTGGTTGATGTCCAGGAACGGGATCCGCGCCTTCAGGGCCGTGTACATGTTGCGCCCGCCGGCGATCAGCAGGTCCGCCCCTTCCTCGGCGGCGCAGTCCAGCAGCTTGCGCGGCGCGCCGTCGTCCAGCATGCGGGCGTCGTCGCCCATCAGGTCGCGGATGCGGGCCTTGTCGTCCTCGGTGGATTTCTTGGTCCCGGTGGCGACCACCGTCATGCCCAGGTCCTGCAGCGCGGCCACCACCGACCAGGACTTCACGCCCCCGGTGTAGAGCAGCGCCCGCCGGCCCCGCAGGCGTTCGCGCCAGGGTTCCAGGGCGGCGTGGGCGCGGGCCTCCTCGCGGGCGATCAGGGCTTCCGTGCGGGCCGTCAGGTCGGCATCGCCGATCAGTCGGGCGAAGGTCCGCAGCGCGGCGGAAACGTCGCCGATGCCGTAGAAGCTGCCCTCGAACCAGGGCGTGCCGTAGCGTTCCTGCAGCTTCCGGGCCACGTTGATCATGGCCTTGGAGCAGACCATCATGTTGACCTCGGCGTGGTGCATGGCCTGCACCTGGTGGAACCGGGCGTCGCCCGACAGGGTGCAGATGACCCGCAGGCCCAGTTCGTCCAGCAGCGGCGTCACGTGCCACAGCTCGCCGGCAATGTTGAATTCGCCGATCAGGTTGATGTTGTGGATCTTCATCCCCGGCCGCGCCGCGCCGGCCGGCAGCGGCGGCAACGGCCCGGTGCCGATCACGTGAGTGACCATGGTTTCGCCGGCGATGCGGTTGCCCAGGTTCTTGGTGCCATAGAAGCCGGCGGAATCCACCGGCACCACGGGCACGCCCCAGCGCGCCTGGGCGGCCTTGCAGACGGCGTTGATGTCGTCGCCCACCAGGGCCGGCACGCAGGTGTTGTACACGAACACCGCCGCCGGCCGGTGGGTTTCCACGGCCTGTTTGATGCCGTGGAACAGGCGCTTCTCGCCCCGGCCCATGATCACGTCCTGCTCGGTCAGGTCGGTGGTCATGCCGATGCGGTAAAGGGCCCGGCCGGAAGCCCGCGACCCGCGGTTGTCCCACGACGCGCCGGCGCAGGCGATGGGGCCGTGAATCACGTGCGCCACGTCGGCGATGGGCAGCAGGGCGATCTGCGCCCCGTCGAACGCGCAGCCGCCGGCGCTGGCGCCGGGCTTGGGCCGGGCACAGCCCGACTTGCCCTTGGCGTTGTGGGCACAGGCCGGTTCGTCCAGCAGCGCGGTGATCTCGCTCGACTTCATGGTGGCGACTCCCTTGTGGCCACCGTCCCCGTAGCAAGCCGCGTGCCATTCGTTAGGCCGCTGTTTTATCGGGTGATTTCAGGATGGGGCCATTGTCGGGAAGCCGACAATCAACGACAGGACGGGCCGGCCATCAGAAGCAGTAGGGTTCGTTGTACCAGGCGCGCAGGGCTTCCAGGTCCTTGTCCGCCAGGTAGGCGAAACCGCGTCCGTGGTCCTTCACCACCTGTTCGGCGATGCCGTACATGTTCTTCTGGGCCGTCAGGATGTGGAAGAACCAGGCCATGGGATAACCCACGGCCCTGTCGAATTCCCACAGGATCTTGGTGAGTTCCGAGCCCCCGGCCGCGTGGGCGGCGGCCGGCAACGGCGGCGCGGCCCGCTGGGGCACCGGCGTTGCCTCCACCTTGTCCTCGCCGAAGCGGTCGTCGTAGCGGAACAGGCGCAGGACCCAATGGTCGCAGAATCGCACGGCCCCGCCGGCGCTGGAATGTTCCCAGTCTTCCAGGAACCGCAGGAACCGACGGTTGGTGGACAGGGACAGGTCCAGCTCCTCGCGCAACTGGGCGATGTGGCTGATGCCGTGGAAGCGGTACTCGGCCTGGCCCAGGGCCGTGGGCGCCAGGCGCGCGACCGTGGCCGGCGGGTCCAGGAAGTCCTCGATGTCCTCGGGCACGAAGTCGCTGGGGAAAAGTTCCCGGTCGGTCACCTCCTGCACCACTTCCAGTTCCAGCTGGGCGAAATCCCAGGCCCGGTCGCCCACGACGGCCACCAGGTAGACGGTGGAGCCCTTGATGCGCGTCGCCAGCAGGTCGTCCCAGTCTTCCGGCAGGGTCATGCACGGGCCGACCTCGTCAAGCTGGCTTTCGGCCCAGGCCCGCAGGTTGCGCGCCAGGCGCCGGCCGTCGCGCCGGATCACGCCGCCGGCCCGGTACCATCCGCCCCGTTCGCAGGCCAGCCGGAAGCCCAGGTCCGGCGCCGCCGCCTGCAGCCGGCCCAGAAGCGGTTCATGGCCGGCGTCCCAGGGGCTGCCCTCGCAGGCGCTGCGCAGCAATTCCACATCATAGATCGATCGAATCATGGTCGGTCCGGGCCCTGGCTCTGGTTCGGTGTGTTTTCCCCATGCGGCGCGCGGCGCTGCGGCACCCCTTTCCGCGCGTCGCGTTCCCATGGGCAAGACAATCACGCCGCCGCTTGGCGGTTCCTCTCTGGCGGATTCCCCTCAGGGTGTCGGCGTCATGCCCCGCCTCCGTCGTCAAGGCTGGCGATGACAAGCCCCGTCGCATCGCCGATGTCGCCGGTGAAGCTGAGGCAGTGGTACCGGCCGGTCACCAGATAGATGTTGAAGCCCCTGGCCTCGCGGTAGGGCTCCAGGGCCCAGATGTCGTCGTCCAGGCAGTAGGTGAAGTGGATGTCCGGCCAGGCCTTGCGCAGGCCCATGACCGCCCCTTCCCCCACGCCGTCGGCCGTTATCCGCGCCATGACGGCGTCGATCAGGGGATCGTCGATGAGGGGGGTGTCGACCCGGTGAAGGTCGAAGGCCGCCGCGTCACTCATTCCAGGGCCTCCGGCAGGATCCGCGCGCTGTCCTCCGCCGACCGGCCGAGGATCCGGGCCAGCCAGGGCGGCGGCGCTTCGGCCAGCACCCGCTTCAGTTCACCGACGATCTCGCGCCGGGCCGCCGGCCGGCCGCTTGATGGGATGCAGGCCGGCGCGGACCACCTTGGCCACCGGCGGCCCGCCGATGGAAACGACGTAAAGGATGTGGCAGTCGGCGATGACGCCGACCCGCAGGGCGTTCTTGTCCACGTCGGGGTCCTCGACGTCCGCGTCCACGTCCGCTTCCACGTCCGCCGGGCGCACGTCGATCAGCCGCACCTCGTCGGCCGACACCTGGTAGACCAGGAACCGGCCGCAGGAGCCGAAGTGCCCGTCCAGCAGCTCTCCGCCGTTGGAGGCGCAGGCGACCCGCAGGGAATCCGGCATGTCGCCGTCGCTGTAGGGGTCGCAGGGCGGGCCGTCCGGGGCCGCGTCGTGGCCCTTCAGCAGGGCCAGGGCGGCCTTGAGGGTGTCGGGCGCCACCCGCATCAGGTCCTCGCCGCCGCCCTTGCGGAGCGCCTTGACCGTCAGGCCGTCGAGCTTCGACACGGTGACGGGCAGGCCGACGGCAGCGTCCAGGATGTCCAGCATGCGCGCCGCCGAAACCCCCGGCAGGGCGCGCGCGGCCAGGCCGATGCGCAACGCCAGCTCGCGCGGCAGGGCCGGGTCGGTTGTCGGCGAAGGTTCCGGCATGGCGGGGCTCCTTGTCGGCGAGGATGGGCTCATTCGTCCACCGGGATGATGCAGTCCGCTTCCATGCAGACCTTGATGCACTGGGGCATGTCGTATTCGTCCTCGCACTCGGTGCAGACGTCCGGCTGGATGTAGAACACGCCCTTGCGCGGAATGATCGCCTTTGTCGGGCAAACGGGCTCGCAGTCCCCACACGCGGTGCAGACGGAGGCGACGACCTGCATGGCCATGGCATTGGTCCTTTCGTGTCAACGGTTCGGGTGGGCCGGGCTCAACAACGCTTGAAGCGCAGCGTTGTCGGGAAGGCGGGGGGTGGCGAGATGGGGTCGATGTAGTATTTCGAGCCGTCGGCCAGCTCGACGACGCCGCCCCAGCCCGCCGGGTCGTCGTGCTCGACGGACACCACCGTTTCCTCCAGGTCCTTCTTGGCGACGTAGAACAGCAGGGATCCCGCTTCGTCCTTGCGCAGCATCACGCTCGGCATCGTCTGGCTCCTTGATGGGGGGGCGGGGGGATGCGCCGGCCGCGCGCGCCGGGCGCGCGGCCGGTCGGCCCCGCCGGTCAGCGGACGAGGTCGTAGTTGAAGTCGGTTTCGCCCATGTCGCGGGTTTCCTCGTCCAGGCGTTCCAGCACCGCGTTGACGATGGTCGTCAGCATCTGCATGGCGCCTTCGTAGCCGATGGTGGTCTGGCGGTGCAGGTGGTGGCGGTCGAAGATGGGGAAGCCGATGCGGATCAGCGGCACCTCGAACGCCTTGCCCTTGTGCAGGGTGTCGCGCTGGATGAACTTGCCGTACGAGTTGCCGATCATGAAATCGGGCTTGTCGGTGAAGACCAGCGAGCGGAAGTGCCACAGGTCCTTGCCGATGTGGACCGTCGCCTTGGCGCCGTAGGGGCTGGCCGCGAGGATCTGCTCCATGGCCTTCTTCCAGCGCTTGTTGGCGTGGTGGCACAGCACGTGGGTGGGCTCGGCGCCCAGCTCCATCAGGAACCGGGCCATGCCCATGACGAAGTCGGCATCGCCGTACAGCGCGAACTTCTGGCCGTGCAGCCAGGCGTGGCTGTCGGTCATCATGTCGACCAGGCGGCCGCGCTCGATTTCCAGGCTGGGCGGGATCGGCTTGCCCGTCAGGTCCGAAATGGTCATCAGGAACTGGTCGGTCCCTTCCAGGCCCATGGGGATGGTGACCTCGGTGCAGGGCTGGTTCAGGGTCGTCTTCACGTACTTCTTGGTCTTGGCGAGCTGCCAGGGCTGCAGCAGCAGCGTGTCGATGGCGTTGGGGGCGTCCTTCACCGCGTCAATGGGCGTGCCGCCGTTGAACATGCGGTAGTGGCCGTCGGCCGGCGTGTCGAGCACGTCGCTGGGGTCGCACAGCAGGGAATAGTCGACGCCCATTTCCCGCATCATGCGATGCAGCACCCGGTAGTTGCCCAGGTAGGTCTCGAACCCGGGCACCAGGTTGATCTTGCCGTTGGCGCCCACTTCCTTGCCGTCCATCTCGTTCAGCGTGAAGTAGCGCAGGATGCCTTCGAACATGTTGTCCCAGCCGGTGGTGTGGCTGCCGACGAAGCTGGGCGTGTGGGCGAAGGGGACCGGGAAGTCCTCCTCGATGTGGCCCTCGGCCTTGGTGTTGCGGATGAAGGCGTTCAGGTCGTCGCCGATCACCTCGGCCATGCAGGTGGTCGACACGGCGATCATCTTGGGCTTGTAGAGCGCCTTGGCGTTGGCCAGGCCGTCGAACATGTTCTTCTGGCCGCCGAACACGGCGGCGTCTTCGGTCATGGAATCCGACACGCAGGCCACCGGCTCCTTGAAGTGCCGGTTGAAGTAGGTGCGGAAATAGGCGACGCAGCCCTGGCTGCCGTGCACGTAGGGCAGCGTTTCCTCGAAACCCAGGGCGCACAGCACCGCGCCCAGGGGCTGGCAGGCCTTGGCCGGGTTCACGGTCAGCGCCTCGCGCTGGAAGTTCAGGTCCTTGTATTCCTCGGTCGTCGTCCATTCGAAGATCTCGTCGATCTTCTCCTGCGGTGCCCGTTCCTCGAACTGGGCGATCTTGTTGCTCAGCGATTCCTTGTAGTCGTCGTCGCGAAACAGCGGATAGCTGGGTTTGATCTTGTCGATTGTCTGGGTCATCTCTCTCACTCCTCCGCGCCACCCATGCGTGGACTGCGGGCCGTGAAAAACCGGGTTTGCGGGGGTCGGATGTCCGGCCGGCGGCCTATTCGGCGGCGACGGCCTGGTCGGCGTCCGGCCGTCCCTTCCAGGGCGGGGTCATGTTCGTCCAGCAGGGATTGTTCAGGGTCATGTCCATGTCGCGGGCGAAAATGGCGAACCCGTCATAGCCGTGGTAGGGCCCCGAATAGTCCCAGGAATGCATCTGGCGGAAGGGCACGCCCATCTTCTGGAAGATGTACTTTTCCTTGATGCCCGAACCGATCAGGTCCGGCTTCACCCGCTGGACGAAGGACTCGAATTCGTAGCCGGTCACGTCGTCGTAGATCAGGGTGGCGTTGCCCATTTCCTTCAGGGTGCGGTCGTAGTCGTCGTTGTGGGCGAACTCGTAGCCCGTGCCGACCACCTCCATGCCCAGGTCCTCGTAGGCGCCGATGATGTGGCGCGGGCGCAGGCCGCCCACATAGAGCATCACCCGCTTGCCTTCCAGGCGCGGACGGTACTTGGCGATCACCGCGTCGGATTCCTGGCGGTACCGGGCGATCACCCGCTCGGCGCCTTCCTTGATCCTGTCGTCAAAGCGGGCGGCGATTTCGCGCAGGCTTTCCTCGATCTTGGTCGGGCCGAAGAAGTTGTATTCCAGCCACGGAATGCCGTACTTCTCTTCCATGTGGCGCGAGATGTAGTTCATCGACCGATAGCAGTGCAGCAGGTTCAGCTTCACCTTCGGCGTCAGTTCCATTTCGGACAGGGTGCCGTCGCCCGACCACTGGGCCACCACGCGCAGGCCCATTTCCTCCAGCAGGATGCGCGAGGCCCAGGCGTCGCCGCCGATGTTGTAGTCACCGATGATGGCCACGTCGTAGGGGGTGGATTCCCAGCTGGTGTCGTGGTCGCGCTTGTCCAGCACCCAGTCGCGCACCGTGTCGTTGGCGATGTGGTGGCCCAGCGACTGCGACACGCCGCGGAAGCCCTCGCAGCGCACCGGCACCATGGTCTTGCCGTGCTCGGCGGTCTTCTGCTTGGCCACGGCCTCGATGTCGTCGCCGATCAGGCCGATGGGGCATTCGGACTGGATGGTCACGCCCTTGCTCAGGGGGAACAGGCCCTCGATCTCGTCGATCAGCTTGGCCAGCTTCTTGTCGCCGCCGAACACGATGTCCTTCTCCTGGAAATCCGAGGTGAAGTTCATGGTGCCGAAGGTGTTCACGCCGGTGGTGCCGACATAGTAGTTGCGCCGGCCGGCCCGCGAATACTGGCCACAGCCCACGGGGCCGTGGGACACGTGGACCAGGTCCTTCACCGGCCCCCACACGACGCCCTTCGAGCCGGCATAGGCACAGCCGCGGATGGTCATCACGCCCGGCAGGGAGCGTCGGTTGGAGGTGATGCACTTCTTCGACTGCTCGACCGACGGGTCGTTGGCCGTCAGGTGCTTGGCGCGATCCTTCCTGGCCTTCTCGGGATAGACTTCCAGGACTTCCTGGATCATCGCCTCGGTTTCGTCGTGCGTCATTGCGGACATGGGGGTCCTCCTCTCAGATGGGGCCGCCGCCCCGGCCCGGCCCGGCGGCCGGGCGGGGCATGTGCCGGCCACTCAGGCGACAGCCGATTCCGGCGCCCTTTCCTGGTCCGCCGTCTTGCCGATGATGCTCTCGTCCTCTTCGTCAAGGATGCCGAATTCCATCAGCAGGTCCTCGAGCTCATCCATGGTCAGCGGGTTGGGGATCACGAACTTCTTGTTGTCGATGATCTTCTGGGCCAGGGCGCGGTATTCGTCGGCCTGCAGCGCCGTCGGGTCGTATTCGATGACCGTCATGCGGCGGATCTCGGCCCGCTGCACCACGTTGTCCCGGGGCACGAAGTGGATCATCTGGGTGCCCAGCTTGTCGGCCAGGGCCTCGATCAGCTCGTCCTCGCGGTCGGTGTTGCGCGAGTTGCAGATCAGGCCGGCCAGGCGCACCCCGCCGGAGTTGGCGTACTTCACGATGCCCTTCGAGATGTTGTTGGCCGCGTACATGGCCATCATCTCGCCGGACACGACGATGTAGATCTCCTGGGCCTTGTTCTCGCGGATCGGCATGGCGAAGCCGCCGCAGACCACGTCGCCCAGCACGTCATAGAACACGAAGTTCAGGTCTTCTTCGTAGGCGCCCTCTTCCTCAAGGAAGTTGATGGCGGTGATCACGCCGCGGCCGGCGCAGCCCACGCCCGGCTCGGGACCGCCGGATTCGACGCACTTGATGCCGGCATAGCCGGTCCGCAGAACGTCATCCAGTTCCAGGTCCTCGACCGTGCCGGATTCGGCGGCCAGGTGCATGATGGTTTCCTGCGCCTTCGAATGCAGGATCAGGCGGGTGGAATCGGCCTTGGGGTCGCAGCCGACGATCATCACCTTCTGGCCGAGTTCGGCCAGGGCCGCGACCAGGTTCTGGGTCGTGGTGGACTTGCCGATACCACCCTTGCCGTAGATTGCAGCTTGACGAAGTGCCATGAGTTTCTCCTAGTGCTTCCTCGCTGGCGCAAGGGGGCTCAAACTCCGTGGGAGCGGGTTGAAAGGAATGTCGCCATACCCAAAGCAAGGGGTATGCCAATTCGCCGATTTCCCACAATTCATTGAATTCGTTGTGATTTTCGGCTTATCACCGGCCTTCCGGGGGGCGTCGTCTTATCGACAAACCGGCGCCGGTCCTGTCGCAGGGATGACATTGGCCGCGCCATTTCCGGGTCGCGCGGGCCCGATCCCCGGGCGCCGCGCCGATGATTCCGGTGAAATCCCATCCCCCGGCCCGGCCCCGGGGAATGGCCCGACATTTTGTGTGGGCTTTCCGACAAGGCGCGGCCCCCGGCGGTCCGCCGGCCGCCGACATCCCCCGGTTTCCCGCCCATCGACCGCATGGCGCGAAACTTGCTGGTCCGGTGGCGACCGCGCCGCCCGACACGTCGGCGCAACGGCCCGGGAGACACACAGATGACGCGCACGGGATTGAACACGCTGATCGACGGCATGGCCGACGGCACCCTGGTTCCCTATCTGGGGCCGGGCGCCCTGTTCGACGTGGTCGACGGGGCGACGGGCGAGGCCATGCCCGCCGACAGCGACAGCCTGATCCTGGCCATGAACAACGGCCGGCCCATGGCGCCGAAGCTGATGTACGAGTTTCCGCGCGCCGCCATGAACCAGGAGCTGAAGCGGGGCCGCACGTCGGTCACGCGCTTTCTGGCGGATCTTTACGGGCGGCCCGGCTGGCGCGGGGGCGCCCTGCATGGCTGGCTGGCCTCGGTGGCGCCGCCCTATGTGATCGACGTGAATCGGGACTTGCTGCTGCAGTCGCTTTATGCCGACCGGCCCCATCTGCTGATCCGGGGCCTGGCGCGCCTGGGCGGCACGGACTACCGGTTCAGGATCCACCGGTGGGACGGCGACGCCTATCACGAGATGGTGCCCACGGCGGCGGTCCCGGACCTGCCCGTGCTGTTCAAGCCCCTGGGCAGCCCGGTGCCCGATCCCACCTTCGTCGCCTCGGACGCCGACTTCGTCGACTACATCACGGAACTGATGGGGGGCTTCGCCATTCCCGGCTTCGTCAAGACCCGGCGCAAGGGGCGGCGCTATGTCTTCCTGGGCCTGCGCCTGACCCGCGACACCGAACGCATGGTGCTGTCGGACCTCATCCACGACGCCGGCCAGCCCGCGGGCCACGCGGTGATCGCCGAGCCGACGGAAAAGGAGGTGCGGTACTGCGCGCGGATGAACATCGAGATCGTGCGGGCCGATATGGCCGAGGTGGCGGCGGCCCTGAAGGGGCATGCCGCCCCGGGTGACGTCCACCCCGGGGCGGCCCCCGAAGCGGCCGGAACTTGACGGCCGCTGGTGCCGCGTGGCTATGCGTCGTGGGGCGCGTAGCAGACCGTGTATTCGCTGCATTCCTGGCAGGTGGGCGCGCGGCAGATGTACCAGCCCTCGCTTTCGCAGAGCTTCTTGTAGAGGAACCGCTTCCAGCGCATGTTGTGGACGTTCTGGTCCGCCAGGCAGGGGAAGTTCAGGCCCATCAGGCGGCTCAGCTCGGGGCGCGACATCAGCCCCAGGTCGGACCACAGGTGGTCGGGGCCCATGCAGCCCGTGGCGATCATTTCGACCAGCCAGCGTTCCGACGGCACCCGCTGGGCCCGGTGCTTCAGCAGCAGGTCCCGCAGGTCGGCGATCTCGTTGTAGCGGTCGGGGCTGGCGCCGATGCGTCCGCCGCCGATCTCCTTGCCGGCGGCGCCGAAATGGTGGCGCAGCATCTTGCGGAACATGGCCGGCGGCAGGCCCATCCATTGCGGCAGGGCGCCGCCGCCGGTGGCCCAGGTGGCGCACATGCCGGCCACGGCGATGTCGTTGGGATCACCCTTTCCGGCCATCGCGAGGCGCCGGAACAGGGCATGGCGCCGGGCGCCGATGGCCAAGGCCAAGCGGCGCCCGGTGACCAGCGCATCGGCTCCCGGCGCGGGCATGGTCAGTACTCGACCAGGATGTCTTCGTC
>JAGREA010000113.1 GCA_020446745.1 Rhodobacterales bacterium
CATGGTCGCCGTGGGCACGCTGATTTCGTCGTTCTGGATCCTGGCCGCCAATTCCTGGATGCACACGCCGGCCGGCCACGGGGTGAACGGGGTCGGGCAGTTCGTGCCCGAGGACTGGTGGGCGGTGGTGTTCAACCCGTCTTTCCCGTACCGTCTGGTGCACATGGTGCTGGCCGCCTACCTGAGCGCCGCCTTCCTGGTTGGCGCCACGGGCGCCTGGCACCTGTTACGCGGGCGCTGGATCGGTCGCGCGGTGGGGCCCCAGCCGGCGGCGCGGCTGATGGTCTCCATGGCCATGTGGATGGTGCTGGCCACGGCGCCGCTGCAGGTGGTGGCAGGGGACCTGCACGGCCTGAACACCCTGGCCCACCAGCCGGCCAAGGTCGCCGCCATGGAGGGCCTGTACCAAACCCGGCAGGGCGCGCCCCTGGCGCTGTTCGGCCTGCCCGACGACGATGCCGCCGAACTGCGCCACGCCATCGAGGTGCCGCGCCTGGGCTCCCTGATCCTGACCCACGACCCGGACGGCACGGTGCGCGGCCTGACCGAATGGCCGGCCGGCGACCGGCCGCCGGCCGAAATCCTGTTCTGGAGCTTCCGCCTGATGGTCGGCATCGGCATCTGCATGGTGGCGGTGGCCCTGTGGGCGGCCGTGGCGCGGGCCCGCGGGCGCCTGTACGCGAGCCCCTGGCTGCACCGCGCCCTGGTCGCCATGGGCCCGTCCGGACTGGTGGCCCTGCTGGCCGGGTGGGTGACCACCGAGGTCGGCCGCCAGCCCTGGGCCGTGTACGGCCTGCTGCGGGTGGCCGACGCCGCCTCGCCGGTGGACGCCGCGGCCGTGGGCGGGTCGCTGGCCATGTTCGTGGCCGTCTACCTGCTGGTGTTCGGGGCCGGCATCTTCTACGTCCTGCGCCGCCTGGGCCGGGTGCCGGGCGCGGAGGCCGGGCCATGAACATCGGGCTTCCCGGCGACCTGGCCCTGGTCTGGGCCTTCCTGATCGCCTTCGCCGTCCTGGCCTACGTGGTGCTGGACGGGTTCGACCTGGGCATCGGCATCCTGTTCCCCTTCCTGGGCGACGAGCGCGCGCGCGACAAGGCGATCCGCACCATCGCCCCGGTGTGGGACGGCAACGAGACCTGGCTGGTGTTCGGCGGCGGCGGCCTGATGGCGGCCTTCCCGCTGGCCTACGCCACCATCCTGCCGGCCCTGTACGCGCCGCTGACGGCCATGCTGCTGGCCCTGGTGTTCCGCGGCGTGGCGTTCGAGTTCCGCGAACTGGCCGGGCGCCGCAAGCCCCTATGGGAGGGCGCCTTCGCCGCCGGGTCCCTGGCCGCCACCCTGGCCCAGGGCATCGCCCTGGGGGCCCTGGTGCAGGGCATCCATGTCAGCGGCCGGTCCTATGCCGGCGGGTGGTGGGACTGGCTCACGCCCTTCAGCCTGCTGACCGGTGCCGCCCTGGCGGTCGGCTACGCCCTGCTGGGGGCCGCCTGGCTGGTGTTCAAGACCGGGGGGCCGCTGCGCGCCCGGGCCCGCGACCTGGCGCGGCGCAACGCCGCCGCCGTGCTGGTCCTGATCGGCGCCGTCACCGTGCTGACGCCGCTGATGGACCCGGCCTACCTGGACCGTTGGCTGGCCTGGCCCGCGGCCTCGTTCACCCTGGCCGTGCCGATCCTGGTGGTGGCCTGCGCCCTGGCCCTGTGGCGCGGCCTGTCCCGGGGACCCGACCTGCTGCCCTTCTTGGCGGCGCTGGGCCTGTTCGTGCTGTGCTACCTGGGCCTGGGCATCGGCCTCTTCCCCTTCGTGGTGCCCTTCAGCCTGACCATCTGGCAGGCGGCGGCACCGGAGTCCAGCCTGGCCTTCCTGCTGGTGGGCGCGGCGGTGCTGGTGCCGATCCTGATCGCCTATTCCGCCCATGCCTATTGGGTGTTCCGCGGCAAGGTCGACCGGGCGGAGGGCGGTTCCCGGGGATACGAGTGACGGCCAGGGATAGGGGCGCCGGGCGCCGTCCACCGGCGGCGTGGC
Source organism: Rhodobacterales bacterium (assembly GCA_020446745.1). GTDB lineage: Bacteria > Pseudomonadota > Alphaproteobacteria > Rhodospirillales > JACKKN01 > JAGREA01. The sequence goes on from JAGREA010000113.1 coordinate 2,023, forward strand.
CTGGATCAGGACGCGGGAACGGCGATGACCTCGCCGGCCGGCTCGGGCCGGAGCGGCTCCGACGAGTCCGGCGGCGGTGCCTCGCCGCCCAGGTTGAGACCGGGGACGCGGACCGTCATGGTCATGCCGGGGCCGTAGGCGGCCTTGGCTTCGCCCCCCAACTGGCGGGCGAAGGCGCCGATGAGCTGGGAGCCGAAGCCCGTCGCCTCCGGCTCCTGTCCGACGCCGTCGTCGCGGATGACGAGGACGCTGCCGCCCTCGGGCGCCGCCGTCAGTTCCAGCTCGACGACGCCCCGCCGGCCGCCCGGGAAGGCGTGCTTGAGGCTGTTGGTGACCACCTCGGTCACCAGCAGGCCCAGGGGCACGGCCATGTCCGGATCGACCCAGACTTCGGGCAGGTCGTGGCGCAGGACCACCGTGTCCCGGCGCAGGGCGCGGAACTCGATCAACTGGGTGACGATTTCCGACAGGAAGATGCGCAGGTTGATCTCTTTCAGGTTCTCCGCCTCGTAGAGGGTGCGGTGGACCAGCTCCAGGGCGTTGAGGCGGCTCTGGGCGTCGGCGAACACGGCCCGCTGGGCCGGATCCGAGATGCGGCGCATCTGCAAGTTGAACAGGCTGGAGACGATCTGCAGGTTGTTCTTCACCCGGTGGTGGATCTCGCGGATCAGCCAGCTTTTCTCCACCAGGGCCTGTTGCAGCTCGTCCGTATGGCGCTCGATGCCGGCGGCCATGACCGACATGGCCTGGGCCAGGCGGCGGAATTCCCCGGGCGCCTGTTCGATGTTCTCGGGGCGCAGGTCGAAGTTGCCGTCGCCGTAGGCGCGGGCGAACCGGCCCAGGTACTTGAGCCAGCGCAGCACCAGGTGCTGGATGCCGATCCACAGGCAGATCAGGGCCGCGAGCCAGATGGCGACGGGGAACACCAGGCCGGTCAGCAGGTCGAACCGGGCCCAGCCGAACAGGTCGGACTCCTCGTGGGCGATCAGGAGGTACAGCTTGTCCCGCACCAGGGGGGTGATGGCGAAGGCCCGCTTCACGCCGTCGCGCCCCTCGGTCATCAGGACGGCGGGCTCCGAACCCTGGGCGGCGGCCAGCTTCTCCTGCGGCGGCAGCTTGGCGAAGAACTCGGGGTCGAAATGCTGGGCGTCCAGGGGCTGCCCGTCGGTGGCGATGAGGGCCGAAAAGGAGAAGTCGTCGTCCTTGGAAATGCGCGACAGGTAGGCCAGCCACCCGGTGCCGATGGTGATGTCCAGGACGCCGGTCAGGTTGCCCGACTTGTCGTGCAGGGGCACGGCGGCGGTGATCACCTCCTGCCCCGTGATGGCGCTGATCACCCGCTCGCTGACCACGAAATCGGCACCGGCCAGGATCTCCTTGTACCAGTCGCGGTGGGCGATGGTGGCGTTGGCCGGAATTTCCTTTTCCGAGCAGACGGGGTGCCCCTCGCGGTCGAAGGCGGCGATGTTCTCGAACGCCTGCAGGCCCAGGAACACGTTGTGCACCGCCTGGTCGCACTGGGGCTGGCGCAGTTCGTAGACCGCCGGTTGGGTGGCCAGGGCCACCAGCACCTGCTTGGCGCCGGAAATCAGGTCCCGCTCCTCGGAGGCGGCGATCTGCGCCACCCGCAGCAGCGAGCGTTCAATGTCCTGGCGGTCGCGGTAATACTCGCTGGTGGCCTGGACGATCATCAGGATGGTGGCCGGCACCGTGGCCAGGGCCAACAGGCCCAGCAGGCTCCAGCGCAGCGAGCGCACGGTGGGCAGGATGGCTTCGCGGGCCGGGAGCGGCTCGGCGGGGTCGGCCGCCGCGTCGTCGATGTCCGGGGCGGCGGCCGGCGGCGGGGTCTCAGGCGACGGTTGCGACGCTGACGGGCGTTCCGTTGGCAACCTCTTCACCCTCCATCATGCTTGCCAACTGGGTCCGCGCACGGTTGACCCTGCTTTTGATGGTGCCCACGGCGCATCCGCACACGTCGGCCGCCTCCTC
>JAGREA010000114.1 GCA_020446745.1 Rhodobacterales bacterium
ATCCGCGCCCAGATCGAGGAGACCTCGTCCGACTACGACCGCGAGAAGCTGCAGGAGCGGCTGGCCAAGCTGGCCGGCGGCGTTGCGGTGCTGCGGGTCGGCGGCGCCACCGAGATCGAGGTGAAGGAGAAGAAGGACCGCGTCGACGACGCCCTGCACGCCACCCGCGCGGCGGTGGAAGAGGGCATCGTCCCCGGCGGCGGTACCGCCCTGCTGTACGCCATCAAGGCCCTGGCCAAGGTGGAACCGGCCAACAACGACCAGAAGGTGGGCGTGGACATCGTCCGCCGGGCCCTGCAGGCCCCGGTGCGCCAGATCGCCGAGAACGCCGGCCATGACGGTGCCGTGGTGGCCGGCAAGCTGCTGGACCAGAAGGACGCCAACATGGGCTTCAACGCCCAGACGGGGACCTACGAGGACCTGGTGAAGGCCGGTGTCATCGACCCCACCAAGGTGGTCCGCACGGCCCTGCAGGATGCCTCGTCGGTGGCCGGTCTGCTGATCACCACCGAGGCCATGATCGCCGAGAAGCCGGAGAAGAAGGACGCGATGCCGTCCCCCGACATGGGCGGCATGGGCGGCATGGGCTTCTAAGCAAGCCCTCCGACCTTCGAGAGACACGCGGGGCCGCCCAATGGGCGGCCCCGTTTTTTTGCCTGCGCGTCGTGCCGGTGGCGACGGTGCTTCGAGACGCCCCTGCGGGGCTCCTCAGCACGAGGGTCGTGTGTGAGGTCAGGCTCCGCCCTCACCCTGAGGAGGCCGCGCAGCGGCCGTCTCGAAGGGTTGTCGCCGCCCGCTACGACCCCGCCCGGGCGCGGCATTCCAGCAGCGCCGCCAGCACCCGGCGCATCATGCGCACGTACATGTCGGGGCCCGGTTCGGTGGTCCAGCCGGCGCCGATGGCCATGGCTTCCGGGCAGTGCACCACGGCGCCCTTGAAGCGCCAGGCCAGGTAAAGCTCGTCCATGTCCGGGGCCGTCAGGGGGGTGCCGTCCTCGGCCCCCAGGGCCTGGCGCATCTCGGCCTCGATGGCCTTGATCTCGCCCACCAGGGCCTCCTCGTTTTCCAGGATGCGTTCGAAGTTGTCGGGGTACAGCGGCACCAGGGCCGGGGCCAGGCGCTTGACGGCGGTCAGGGCCAGGCGCGGGTCCATCCAGTAGCGCCGGTCGGCCGGCTTCTCGCTCACCAGGGCGCCGGGCCTGGGTCGGTGCAGCACGTACATGGTGTCGCCCACGGTGAGGGCCCGGCGGGCCAGGGTGGGGGACTTGATGGTGGCGTCGGCGATGGGGGTTTCCAGGCCGGCGCCGGTCCAGATCACCATGTCGGCCCGGTCCAGCAGGGCCCGCTTGTCGGCCGGCAGGTCGGCGGCGCCGTGCAGGCCCGGCCGGTCGATGACCAGCTCCGGCGTCGCCACGCCGTCCAGCAGGCGGGTCACCAGCCCGTGCACGGGCGGCAGGCCCACGGCGACCGTGGCCGGATCGTCCTGGGCCAAGGCCGGGGCGGACGCCAGCAGCGCCAGACCGAAGCAGGCCGCCGAAAGGATGCGTGGGGGGAGAAACGTCATCGAAGGGTCGCCGTCACCGTAGTCATGGAAGGGCGGGCGCGCAGCCCAACCGCTCCGGCCACGATAGGGCATGTCCGGCCCCCGGGCGACACCGGATCGACGGATTCGCGAAACAGGGGCGGCCATGGTCTCGCCGTCTCTTACCGCATTTCCGCCACCATGGGTCCCGGTTGTCACCGCAATTCCCTGCCATGGTTGTTCTCAACCGTCGTCCTCACGACCCAGGGAGCCCCCATGACCGACACGCCCCAAGACCCTTCGCCGACCCCCGCCAGACCACGTGCCGCCGCCAGGCTTCTGAACGACCCGGTGGTGGTCAAGCTTGCCCTGCTGGGGGTGCTGGTCCTGGCCACCGTGCTGGCCGGGCTGCCGATCCGCCACCAGATTTTCGAACGGCAGGCGCTCCAGGACCAGGTCGAGCAGGCGTTTTCGGACACCTGGGGCGCGTCCCAGCTGGTTGGCAGCCCCATCCTGGTCGTGCCTTACGGCGACACCACGGGGTGGGAGCCCGGCACGGCGAAGCGGTTCTTCTTCTTCACCGCCGACGCGCTGGAGGTGACCAGCGAGATCCATCCCGAGACCCGGCGGCGCGGCCTGTTCCAGGCCACGGTGTTCAGCGCCCGGGTGGCGATGACGGGCCGGTTCACCCTGCCGTCGGCCGATGATCTGAAAGCCCTGCCGAACGGCCAACGGGCGGCGAACCTGGACTGGCGCAACGCCTTCATGGTGCTGGGTACCCGCGACGTTCGGGGCCTGGCGGCCACCGACGGGGTGGCCTGGGGCGGCACGAAGACGGCCCTGCTGACCTGCGGCGAGGTCCTGCCCGCATCCCACTGCCAGGGCGTCCAGGGGGTGCTGTCCCGGGTGCCCGGCGACCTGGTTCTGGAACCGGGTGCCGCGTTCCCCTTCGCCGCCGAGATCACCGTGCGGGGCACGGGGTCGTTCGAGATCGCCCCCTTCGCGCGGGACGTCAAGGCGACGCTGCGGGCACCGTGGCCGGACCCCAGCTTCACCGGGTCCGCCCCGCCCCAGTCGCACGAGGTGACGGACGACGGGTTCCGCGCCGATTGGCGGCTGTTCCAGTTCGCCCTGCCCATGGCCCGGGAAGGGGCGGATGTCGCCCCGGTGCTGGGCGCGCCGCCGCAGCGGTTCGGCGTGAACCTGATCGAGGCGACGTCGGTCTACCGCATGATCCACCGCGCGGCCAAGTACGTCCTGCTGTTCGTGGTCCTGGCCTTCGCCACCTACGTGCTGTTCGAGGTGCTGACCGGGCTGTCCATCCATCTGGTCCAGTACGGCCTTCTGGGAGCATCGCTCAGCCTGTTCCCGCTGCTGCTCCTGGCCCTGGGCGAAACCCTGGGCTATACGGCGGGGTATATGGTCAGCGCGCTGCTCGTGCTGGTCCAGGCCACCTGGTACACCCATGCCCTGAGCCGCCGCCGGCTGCTGGCGGGCATCTTCGCCGCTGTCCTGGCCGGGCTGTTCGGCTTCCTGTACGTGCTGCTGGGCCTGGAAACCTACGCCCTGCTGGTCGGCACCCTGGCCCTGTTCGCCATGCTGTGGGCGCTGATGGCGCTCACCCAGCGCGTGGACTGGTCCGGGTTCCGCCGCGCGACGTCCTAGGCGTGGGATCAGACGGCCGTGCCGCCCACCGTCAACCCGTCGATCTTCAGGGTCGGCTGGCCGACGCCCACGGGCACGCCCTGGCCGTCCTTGCCGCAGGTGCCGATGCCCGGGTCCAGGGCCATGTCGTTGCCGATGGCCGACACCTTGGTCAGCACGTCCGGGCCGCTGCCGATCAGGGTGGCGCCCTTCACCGGCGCGCCCACCTTGCCGTTCTCGATCCTGTAGGCTTCCGTGCAGGTGAACACGAACTTGCCCGAGGTGATGTCCACCTGCCCGCCGCCGAAGTTGACGGCGTACAGCCCCTTGTCCACCGAGGCCAGGATCTCGCCCGGGTCCCGGTCGCCGGCCAGCATGTAGGTGTTGGTCATGCGCGGGATGGGCAGGTGGGCGTGGCTCTGGCGCCGGCCGTTGCCGGTGGGGGCGTGGCCCATCAGGCGGGCGTTCAGGCGGTCCTGCATGTAGCCCTTCAGGATGCCGTCCTCGATCAGCACCGTGTTCTGGGTCGGCGTGCCCTCGTCGTCGATGGTCAGCGAGCCGCGGCGGTCGGCGATGGTGCCGTCGTCCACCACGGTCACCCCCGGCGAGGCCACCCGCTGGCCCAGCAGGCCGGCGAAGGCGGACGTCTTCTTGCGGTTGAAGTCGCCCTCC
>JAGREA010000115.1 GCA_020446745.1 Rhodobacterales bacterium
CGGCCATGTTGGGGCAGGCCGGGTAGCCGAAGGAGTAGCGGGCACCCCGGTAGTCCTGCTTCAGCAGGGCGCGGATTTCCCGCGCGTCCTCGTGGCCGAAACCCAGCTCGCCGCGGATGCGCTTGTGCACGTACTCGGCCAGGGCCTCGGCCATCTCCACGCCCAGGCCGTGCAGGTACAGGTAGTCCTTGTAGCGGTGCTCGGCGAACCAGCGCCGCGCCACCTCGGACGCCGTCTGGCCCATGGTCACCACCTGCAGCGCCACCACGTCGCGCGGGCCGGCGTCCACGTCGCGCACGAAGTCGGCGATGCACAGGCCGCCGGGACGGTCCTGGCGCGGGAAGGTGAAGCGGGCGGCCTCGGTCTGCCCGTCGTCGCAGAACAGGATCACCGTGTTGCCCTCGGCCGCCGCCGGCCAGTAGCCGTAGGCGGCGCGGGGGTGCAGGATGTCCTCGGCCTCGCAGGTGTCCAGCAGGCCGTTGAGGATGGGGCGGACCTCCCGGGTGGCCCAGTCGCGCCACTGGTCCAGGGACCGGCCGGCCTTCTTGAAGCCCCACTGGAACTGGAACAGCATGGTCTCGCTCAGATAGGGGACCAGGGCGCGCAGGGGCACCTGCTCGATCACCCGCGGGCCCCAGAAGGGCGCCTCAGGCACCGCCAGGTCGCCCAGCAGGTCGGCCTTGCGCAGCTTCAACTCGTCGAGGTCGACGGGGCGCAGGGCCCGGTCCGGCGGTTCCACGCGGCGGTCGGCCTTGGCCTTGCGCGGGCCGCGGCGGGCGGCGATGCCGTCCAGGTGGTCGTCCAGGGTGCCGGCGGCCACCTTGTCCATCAGCCCCAGGCCGTCGAAAGCGTCGCGGGCGTAGGCCACCCGGCCGCCCGCGTAGGTCTTGGTGCAGTCCTCCTCCACGTAGTTGCGGGTCAGGGCGGCGCCGCCCAGGATCACCGGCGTGTCCAGGCCCAGGCGGGCCATCTCGGCCAGGTTCTCGCGCATGATGACCGTGGACTTGACCAGCAGGCCCGACATGCCGATGGCGTCGGCCCCGGCCTCCCGCGCCCCCTCCAGGATCGCCTGCAGGGGCTGCTTGATGCCCAGGTTGACCACGTTGTAGCCGTTGTTGGTGAGGATGATGTCGACCAGGTTCTTGCCGATGTCGTGGACGTCGCCCTTGACCGTGGCCAGGACGATGGTGCCCTTGGCCCGGCCGGCCGCCTTCTCCATGTGCGGTTCCAGGTAGGCGACGGCGGCCTTCATGGTCTCGGCCGATTGCAGCACGAAGGGAAGCTGCATCTGGCCGGAGCCGAACAGCTCGCCCACCACCTTCATGCCGTCCAGCAGGTGGACGTTGATGATGTCCAGCGGCGACCACTTGCCCATGGCCTCGTCCAGGTCGTCCTCCAGCCCGATGCGGTCGCCGTCGATGATGCGCTGCTTCAGGCGCTCCTCCACCAGGGCCGGGCGTTCGCGCACCTTGGCGCTTTCCGCCGTGCGGTCGGCAAAGAGCGCGATGAAGGCCTGCAGGGGGTCGTAGCCCTCGGCGCGGCGGTCGAAGATCAGGTCCTCGGCCACCTTCACTTCCTCGGCGGGGATCTTGTGCAGGGGCATGATCTTGGACAGGTGCACGATGGCCCCGGTCATGCCCCGGCGCACGGCGTGGTCCAGGAACACCGAGTTCAGCACGTGGCGCGCCGCCGGCTTCAGGCCGAAGGAGACGTTGGACAGGCCGAGGATGATCTGCAC
>JAGREA010000116.1 GCA_020446745.1 Rhodobacterales bacterium
AAGGTCACGCCGTCCAGCCGCACGGCGCCGCCGGAAACGGCCAGGGCCGCCGCGCCGGGTTTCTCGGTGATGGCCGGGGCCGTGTCCAGCAGGGCGAACAGGCGCTGGGCGCCGGCCAGGCCCTCCTGCAGGCTGGCGTTCAGGTTGGCCAGCTTCTTCATGGGCTCGTAGGCCATCAGCAGGGCGGTGATGAACGAGAAGAAGGACCCGGCATCGGTTTCCGCGTGGATCACCCGGTAGCCGCCATACAGGATGACCACCGCCACGGCAAAGCCGCCCAGGGTTTCCATGATCGGGCTGGACACGGCCCGGGTGCGCGCCGCCTTGAAGCTGAGGCCGAAGATGCGTTCCACCAGCTCGGCCACGCGGGACTGTTCGTAGGCCTCCATGCCATAGGCCTTGACCACCCGGATGCCCTGGAAGGTTTCCTCCAGCAGGGCCGTGAACAGGCCCATTTCCACCTGGGTGTTGGCCGTCACCTTGCGCATGCGCCGGCCCAGGCGGACGATGGGGTAGATGGCGATGGGGAACACGAAGAAGGAAATGGCCGCCAGTTCCCAATCCTGGCTGAACATCACGCCGATCAGGAACAGCAGGGTCAGCAGGTCCTTGCCCAGGCTGGTCAGGCCGTTGGACACGGCGGTGCGCATCTGGTTGATGTCGACCAGGAAGCGCGACAGCAGGCTGCCCGTGGAACGGCTGTGGAAGAACGCCACGTCCATGTCCGTCAGGTGGGCGAACAGGCGGTTCTGGTTGTCGGCGATGATGCGCAGGCCCACGTTGGACATCAGCGCCTGCTGGGCATAGTTGGCCACGCCCTTGACCAGGAACACCCCCAGCACGCCGCCGCTGACCAGCCACAGCATCTCGGCCCGACGGGCGATGAAGATCTCGTTCACCACCGGCTCCATCAACTGGGCCGAGGCCCCGGTGGCGCCGGCCGTCAGCGCCATGAACAGCAGCGCCCAGACGATGCGCCCGGCATAGGGGCGCACGTTGTCGCGCAGCAGGCGGGCCAGCAGGGCGCGGGTGGAGGCGTCGGTCAGCGCGGTCTTGGCGGCGGTATCGGTCAAGCGCCGGGGTTCCCTCACGATTGGCGCGCAGTCTTAGCATGATGGCCGCCCGGCGACCAGCATCGCAAGCCTACAAACTCCCCGCACAAATGCCTTGTCTTCAAGACCTTCGCCGCGCAGGATCGGCGCCAACGCGCCCACCGCATCGCCGGAGGTTCCCGTGCCGCCGTTCCGGGTTTCCGACCTGCCCTTCCGCGCCCGTCTGACCTATGCGGCGCATGCCTTCAAGGCCATCGCCAAGCAGCACCACAAGGAGATGCTGCCCCTGCTGCGGCGCCTGCTGGAGCCCGACATGGTGGTGTTCGACGTGGGCGGCCATTCGGGCCAGTTCGCCAAGCTGTTCGCCCGCCTGGTGCCCCGGGGCCGGGTCTATTCCTTCGAGCCGTCGGGCTATGCCCTGTCGATCCTGCGCCGGGCCGTGGCCTGGAACCGCCTGGACAACGTGACGACGCTGCGCATGGGCCTGGGCGACGCCCCCGGCGAGCTGACCCTGGAAACGCCGGTGAAGGCCCACGGCGGGCGGCGCTTCGGCCTGGCCCACTTCGGCCCCGGCGGCGACGGCCGCCGGCGGGTGGGCGAGACCGTGCCCGTGGGCACCATCGACGGCGTGGTGGCCGACCGGGGCCTGACCCGCCTGGACCTGATCAAGATGGACATCGAAGGCTGGGAACTGCGGGCCCTGACCGGCGGGCGGGTGTCCATCGCCCGCTTCCGCCCGATCATCCTGGTGGAGCTTGAGGAAAGCCACCTGGCCCGGGCCGAGGACACCCTGGAAAGCGCCTGGGCCACCCTGACCGCCTGGGGCTACCGCCCCTTCGTGTGGCTGGGCGGCGAGGACCTGGAGCCCCTGGCCCAGCCCCGCAACGGCGATGCCGTGTGGCTGCCGGAAAGCCACCCCCTGGCGGAATAGTTCAGCGGAACACGTGCAGGTTTTCCAGGAACTGGCGCACGCTGGCGTCCCAGGAATAGGTCAGGGCGTGGTCGCGGCAGATGTTGGGTGGGATCTCCATGGCCCCGGCGATGGCCTTGCCCAGGTCGTCGTCCAGCACCCCGGCCGGCGAGCCGTCGATCACGTCCAGCGGCCCCGGCACCGGCAGGGCGGCCACGGGCACGCCCGAGGCCAGGGCCTCCAGCAGCACCAGGCCGAAGGTGTCGGTGCGGCTGGGGAACACGAACACGTCGGCGGCGGCGTAGTGGCGGGCCAGGTCCTCGCCCTCCTTCATGCCGGCGAACACGGTGTCGGGATACTTCTGCTGCAACGGGGCCCGCTGGGGCCCGTCGCCCACCACCAGCTTGGTGCCCGGCAGGTCCAGGCGCAGGAAGTCCTCGACGCTCTTTTCCACCGCCACCCGGCCCACGTACAGGTGGATGGGCCGGGGCAGGTTCAGGAAGTCGCGGTCGTTGCGCGGATGGAACAGGTCGGTGTCGACGCCCCGGGTCCAGCGGCGGATGTTGGTGAAGCCGCGGCCGCGCAGGTCCTGTTCGATGGTGTCGGTGGCCACCATCACCGCCGACGAGGCGTCGTGGAACCAGCGCATGAAGCGGTAGCCCCACGACAGCGGCACCGGCACCCGGGCGGTGACGTATTCGGGAAACCGGGTGTGGTAGGCGGTGGTGAAGGGGTGGCCCTTCTTGCGGCAATAGTGCCGGGTGATGATGCCCAACGGCCCTTCCGTGGCGATGTGGATGGCGCACGGCATGAAGGATTCGATCATCTGGCGCACCCGGGCCGGCCGGGCCAGGGCCAGGCGGATTTCCGGATAGGTGGGGCACGGCAGGGTCTTGAATTCGGCCGGGGTGACCATGCGCACGGTGTTGCCGGCCTGCTCCAGCTTGCCGCGCAGGGTGTCCAGGGTGCGCACGACGCCGTTGACCTGCGGGTACCAGGCGTCCGAGACGATCAGAATTCGCATGCGGGCGGGCTTTCTATCGCGCCACGGCGTTGGGTCGCAGGGCGGCGGTCAGCCGGGCGATGGGCGAAGCCAGGCGGGGCGCGGCCGTGCCGGTGGCGGACCGGCCGCGGATCTCGTCGATGATCGCGCCGCCCCGCAGTTCGGCCCAGCGCAGGATTTCCAGCCGGCCGTCGGCGTGCTCCACCAGGGCGGTGCAGCTTTCCACCCAGTCGCCGTCGTTGCAGTACAGCAGGTCGTCGAAGGTGCGGATCTCGGCGCTGTGGATGTGGCCGCAGATCACGCCGTCCACGCCCTGGCGCCGGGCCTCGGCCACCACGGCGTCCTCGAAGCGGCTGATGTATTCCACCGCGTTCTTCACCTTGTGCTTCAGGTAGGCCGACAGCGACCAGTACGAGAAGCCCAGCTTGCGCCGCAGCCAGTTGAAGCCGTTGTTCAGGGAAAGGGCCAGGTTGTAGGCGCCGTCGCCCAGGAAGGCCAGCCACTTGGCGTACTTGATCACGCCGTCGAACTGGTCGCCGTGCAGCACCAGGAAGCGCCGGCCGTCGGCCGTGGTGTGCCGCGCCTGGCACAGCACCGCCATGTTGCCGAAGCGGTGGCCGCAGAAGTCGCGGAAGTTTTCGTCGTGGTTGCCGGGAATGTAGATCAGCCGCGTGCCCTTGCGGGCCTTGCGCAGCAGCTTCTGCACCACGTCGTTGTGGGTCTGCTTCCAGTACCAGGCGCGCTTCATGCGCCAGCCGTCGATGATGTCGCCCACCAGGTACAGGTAGTCGGATTCCGTGTGCTTCAGGAAGTCCAGCAGCATTTCCGCCTGGCACCCGCGGGTGCCCAGGTGAACGTCGGAAATCCAGATGGCGCGGAAGCGGCGGTTTTCGAAGGCGGCGGCGTTCATGGCCCGTCCGTGTCCGTTGCGGCGTCCCTTATTTCGTGGGCACACCTTGATGCAGCGGCATATCTTGATCAACACAAATGAAGACCAAGTCATTGATCTTCATTTACAGTTCACAACCGGGTCATATTGTGGCAACACTTATCGTAACAAATCCGTCAACTTCCTTTTTCCGAGACTTTTGTCTTCATGAGACTGGAAACCGTGTCCCGCGATCTCGCCGATTCCCCGGTCTCCGGCCCCCCCGCCGTCGGGCGGCGGCTGCTGGTGATCCGCAACCCCGTGGCCGGGCGGCGCCACGGCGGGCGGTTCGCGCGCATCATGGGCCACCTGTGGTCCCTGGGCTGCAAGGTGACGGTGATCGAGACCCGGTTCCGCGGCGATGCCGAGGCCATCGCCGCCGAGATCGACCCCGACACGGTGGACGTGGTGGTGGCCGCCGGCGGCGACGGCACCATCAACGAGGTGATCAACGGCCTGAAGGGCCGCGACATTCCGCTGGCCATCGTGCCCCTGGGCACGGCCAACGTGCTGGCGGCGGAAATCGGCCTGCCGCTTCGGGCCTCGTCCATCGCCAAGACCATCGCCCGGGCCCCGGCCCGGCGCGTGTACCTGGGCGATGCCAACGGGCGGCGGTTCGTGATGATGGCCGGCGTGGGCTTCGACGCCTGGGTGGTGGCGACCCTGAACCCGGCCTGGAAGCGGGTGCTGGGGCGCACCGCCTATGTGGCGCGCATGGTGGTGGGGCTGGCCCGGTACCGCTTTCCCAAGTACCGGGTGACCATCGACGGCCAGGCCTACAAGGCGGCCTCGGTGGTCATCGCCAACGGCCACTACTACGGCGGCCGGTTCACCTGCGCCCCCGACGCCCGCCTGGACGATCCCGACTTGAAGGTGTGCCTGTTCCGCCGCGGCGGGCCCCTGGCGGCCGTGGTCTACGCCCTGTGGCTGGGCCTGGGGCGCCTGCACAAGCGCAAGGACGTGATGCTGGTGCCCGGCCGATCCGTCCGCGTGGAAGGCCCCGACGCCGAACCGGTGCAGGGCGACGGCGACCTGGTGGCCTCCCTGCCCCTCACCGCCGGGCTGGACGGTGATGGGCTGTTGCTGGTGATGCCGGCTCACCAGTAGGGCGGATGGTCCGGCAGGGCGGCACCGCAGGCGCAGGCGTCGCCGTCGTGGGAGTTGCGGCTCATCCGGCCGCAGGCGTCGCAGCGCACCCAGAAGCCGTTGTTGCGTTCCAGCGACCAGACCGAGGTATAGCCCGCCGAGGCGACCTCGCCGGCGGTGAACCATTTCATGGCCTCCGCATGGGCGCCCGTCTTCATCACCTGGCGCGAGGCCTGGGCGTCGGTCCAGGCCGAGACGGTGACCATGCGGTTGCCGATGCGCGACGTGGTGGCGCCGATGAACCCGTCCAGGTGCAGCATGTCGATCAGCGAGTCCCGGCTGCCGCCGCGCACCCGGTCGCCGGCGGGGCCGTCCAGGGCTTCCAGGTAGGTGATGGAAAAGGCGCCCGGTTCCTGCCGCTTGCCCGACGAAACGCAGACGGAATCGCCAAACCGGAACGGCCCGGCCTGGAACGGCTGGACGATGATGTTCAGCCCCAGTTGGCGCGGTACCGCGCCGCCGTCGAAATAGCCGGTGACCGTGGCAATGTGGTCGTCGGCGAAGGTGAAGAAGTCGGCGCCCTTCAGGGTGACGGCCTTGCCCGTGGGCGGCATGCCGCGCATGGATCCGGTGTTGGTGCCCCGCATGATCCATTGCGCGGCGGCGGTGTCCGGCCCGGTCGGGGCCTCGGACACGGTCTCGAAGCTCAGGTCCGGGAAGGCCGTCCACAGCCCGGTGGCGTTGGCCCGGAAGGCCTCGCCGTTGACCGGCCCGCCGGTTGTCGGGTCCTCATAGGTGCCCGAGGGGCCCAGGGTGGCGAGCACCGCGTCGGCGTCGTGGTCGTTCCAGGCCTGGATGTAGGCCGCTACGCGTTCCATAGGGGTCATGGCACCTTCCCGAAGCTGCGGAAGCGCGCCATGGGTTGATCATCCAGCCCCAACAACGCGTTTCTGGATCATGCGGAAAAGCAAGCTGGCACGGAACCGGGCGGGGCACAAGAAGGAGCAACCGGTGGTCGAGTCACGTCTAGAACCAAAATTCTTGAAAGGGTTCTAATTTACTCATTCAACGCGGAAACAGTAGCAAGTAACCTGAACGACATCTTCGCCCACCATAAGGCGAAAGATGATATGCCCTTCGCTATGGTGCCGATCTCCTTGTCTAGCAAATGGATGGGATGACTGTGGCCATCCAGATTGACGTATAGGCATGGTCTTCTTATTTTGCCTCCGTGGTGTTGACGCTTCTCTACTTTACTCTGAAGAAGCTCCAAATCTAGTCGCACTGAATACGCTTAGCATTCTCACCGAGCACGTACTCATCGTGGCACGTGGTGTATGCTTCGCTAAAGTCCTCAAGCAGCTTGATTGTGATGTCGACGCAGACGCCTCACAACTTCATAGAGTTAAATATACCCAAAATTCTCTATAAACTTGCCGACATTGGAAATGCGCTCTTCGGTCGGAAGCTTATTCGCGTCTCCAAATCTGAATTTTGTAGCTTGGGATTATGAATTGTCGTCAGGTCCATCTTCTTTATCGAGCCAATCCATCGAAACTTCTGGAACAGCCTCCAAACGCGTGGCCTTACGTTTCGCGATTTCCGCGCGCTTCAATTTGATCATCGTTTCAGCCATATCTAGGGCTTCCTCCGTATCAACATTCCCACCTGCTGAAATCCGGATATAGCCGCCGCCCTCAAAGTCATACCGGGCCAGAGGGCGTTCATCTATATGATTTTGCTGAATATTCTTTCCTACTTTTGACTGCTTTGGGCCCGGCTGAGCAGTGCTGACTGGCAGTACCGCTAGCACTCCTTCAGGTGCCATATCATGGAATTCATAGCTCCCAGATTCACGTTCTAAAAATTCTTTAGTTTCTCGATAGGAGCGAATAACTTGAGATATCGCAGAGGGAGAGAAACGATGACGTGCTAGGTAGTTTTTTAAGAGTTCGTCGTTCGGGGTTCGGCCTGGAAATTTTTCATCCAATTCCACAAAGAGATGAGGGTCAGATGCGGCGTCGCTAATAGCTGTCACCCGCTCTTCGTGAGACTCGGGGTGCAAAATGCACATGGCTCGATCGCTAATCTTGACTTCATCACCCCGTCCCTCAAGCAAGCCGTATTTGTGAAGAGCGGAAATTACGGTCATGGACGATCCATTGAGCGATGCATATCCCATCGCTTTCGCGATCACGTCACGTGGGCCCGGATGCGTATGCATGTTCTTGTACAACGTCGAGATTTTCTCGATGGCGAACGGCAAGCTGATCGCCGGATAGTTGGGGGACCGAGTGCGCTTGTCCATGCCTAACTCCTTTTTTTAACGCCACAACAATATAATTAAACGCAATGAACGGTCAATCTTAAAGTGAACGCTTATAGAGATATGGTCCCCGTTATGGCTAAAAATGGTTTTCGTCTGACCGGGGAATCGGCTATCCTCTCCTGGTCGTACACCATCGGAGGGCGCCCTGATGAGGAGAGATATAGCCCCAGCGTCCACGCCTACCGACGTTTGGGGCATTAACGCGAAGGCCCACTCCTAGGATCCGTTTAGAAGGGGACCAGGAGTGGGCCTTGGTAGGCACTTTGGAAGCGTGGCGGAGTGGTTTATCGCGGCGGTCTCAAAAATCGCAGGGGCCAGCACCCTCAGAAAGTCCGTGCCCCCGTGGGTTCAAATCCCACCGCTTCCGCCACTTCACAAAGCAAGGGAATCATACACTTGAAGCCGCTGGCACGCTAGGATTTGTGCCAGCGGCCTTTTATTGCTTTGTGAATGATCTTCGCGCACTGCTCTGGAATCATCTTCTTGGCTCGTGCTGCGCTTATTTTTCAACTCAGTGCGTCTGTGTTAGCTTTCTTCTCTCTTTGGGGCTGGCATTTTTCGTAACACCCGAAGCCGCAACGAAGATCATCTCAGTGAGTATGTTGGTGTCCCGGAAGCGTAAAGGCTTTGATGCTATGCTGGTACCCGGTACGAACTAGAGACTTTCGTCTGTAACTGTAAACTCGGCCAGATTTTAGGCTGAGACGCAATCTAAGCGGCGGTCATTCACAAATCCGATGTCTTGCATCTACGTCCCGGCCAGGGTCATCCCGTCCACGCGCAGGGTGGGGGCGTCGGTGCCGTAGCGGAAGGTCAGGTCGTTGGCCGCCGTCAGGTGGGCGAACATGTCGTTCAGGTTGCCGGCCACGGTGACCTCGCTGACCGGATGGGTCAGTTCGCCGTTCTCGATCCAGAAGCCGCTGGCGCCGCGGCTGTAGTCGCCGGTCACCCCGTTGACGCCGAAGCCGATCAGCTCGGTCACGTACAGGCCGCTGGCGATGTCGGCCATCAGCTCGGCCGGGCTCGCGGCGCCCGGTTCCAGGTACAGGTTGGTGGACGACGGCGATGGCGGCGACGAGGTGCCGCGCGAGGCGTGCCCCGTGGTCTGAAGCCCCAGTTGGCGGGCCGAGCCCAGGTCCAGCAGCCAGGTGGTCAGGCGGCCGCCGTCGATGATCTTGCGGGTGGCCGAGGCCACGCCCTCGGCATCGAAGCCGCGCGAGCGCAGGCCCCGTCGGCGCAGGGGGTCGTCCACGATGGTGATGGCTTCGGGAAAGATCACCTCGCCCATGCGGGCCTTCAGGAACGAGGTGCCCCGGGTGATGGCCGGCCCGGCGATGGCCGACACCAGGTGCCCCAGCAGGCTGCGCGACACGCGCGGATCGTAGATCACCGGCACCTGGGCCGAGGCCGCCTTGCGCGGGTTCAGGCGCCGCACGGCCTTCTCGCCGGCCGTGCGCCCCACCTCGTCCGGCGACCGCAGGTCGGCGCCGTGGACGGCGGCGGTGTAGTCGTAGTCCCGCTCCATGCCCGTGCCCTCGCCGGCCAGGACCGAGGCGCTGAGGCCGTGGGACGTGCGGGCGTAGATGCGGGCGAAGCCGTTGGAGGCGGCGATGGCCACCCGGGTGCGCGACCACGAGGCTTCGGCCCCTTCCGAATTGGTCACCCCCGGCACGGCGCGGGCGGCATCCTCGGCGGCGGCGGCCAGGGCGGCCAGGCCATCGGGGGTGGAGTCCGTGGGGTCGTTCATGTCCAGGTCGACGGTGCCGGTGGCAAGCTGGTCGGGGTCGGCCAGGCCGCAGTAGGGGTCTTCCGGCACGGCCTTGGCCATGGCCACGGCGCGGGCCACCAGTTCGTCCAGCGCCGTATCGGAGAAGTCCGACGACGACACGCAGGCCTGGCGCCGGCCGACGAACACCCGCAATCCCAGGTCCTGGCCTTCCGACCGTTCCACCGTCTCGGTCTCGCCCAGGCGGCAGGCCATGGAGAGCGACGTGCCGTCGATGCGCACGGCGTCGGCGGCGTCGGCCCCGGCGGCGCGGGCCTTGGCGATCAGGTCGGTCAGCCGCTCCAGGACGGCGGCATCGGCGGGGTTGGTCACGGCGGGGGGCTCCTTCGGAAGACGCTGACCTCAACGTAGGTCGCCGGATGGAAAAGGCAAGGCCTCACCAAGCGGCGACAATGCTTCGAGACGCCCCTGCGGGGCTCCTCAGCATGAGGTCGTGCCATTTGACGGACCTCACCCTGAGGAGCCCGCGTGAGCGGGCGTCTCGAAGGGTTGGTGCCGCCGGGTCCGATCCTTACACCCTTTGCGCGGCATCCCCGGCCTTGTCCAGGCACCGGGCGATCCAGTGCTTGGTCAGCTTCTCCTGCACGGCGTTCTGGCACAGGCGTTCGCGCAGCGCCGGGAACACCACCCGGTCGATGGGCTGGTCCTGGTTGAAGCACGAGAACACCACCGTTTCCTTGCCCGTTTCCGGGTCCTTGTGGGGCTGCAGGCACTGGGCGCAGATTTCCTTCATCATGCATTGCATGGGCGAGTTGATGGACGCGATGCCCACGTGGTCGGCCTTGATGAAGGGCTTCAGCACCCCATGGCGGGCCTGGCCCACGGCCTCCATCATGCGGTCCGAGCCGATGGCGATCACCCGGTCCACGTCGGCCATGGACACGGCCGGCTCGCCCAGCTCACCCTTGGCGTAGGCCACCATGCATTCGACGATGTTGCCGACGAAGGTGCGGTCCTGGGGCCGGCCGGGCTCGAATCCCGGGCCCTCGTCGCAGCACCAGATGACGGAATCGGCCGCCGCCTCGATGTTCTCCACGTGGTAGCGGTCGGCCATGGTCTTGTAGCCGGCGAAGTACAGCACCTTCGATCCGGCGGCCCTGAGCGCCTGACCGATGGAGAACAGCACCGCGTTGCCCAGGCCGCCGCCGGCCAGCAGCACGGTCTCGCCGCCGGGGGTCTCGGTGGGGGTGCCGGTGGGGCCCATGAGGATCACCGGCTCGCCGGGCTTCAGCAGGGCGCACAGGTTCGACGACCCGCCCATCTCCAGCACGATGGTCGACACCAGCCCCTTGTCGCGGTCCACCCAGGCGCCGGTCAGGGCCAGGCCCTCCATGCCCAAGGTGGTGCCGTCCACCCGGGTGGCGTTGGCCTCGTAGTTCTGCAGGCGGTAGAACTGGCCGGGGCTGAAGGCCTCGGCCTGCATGGGGGCGTGCAGGATCACCTCGACGATGGTCGGGGTCAGGCGGATCACCTGTTCCACCCGGGCCCTGAGGCCGCCGTTCAGGCGGGCCACCAGGTCGGCCCCCGACACCGCCGTGGGCGCCACCTTGGCCAGCATGCGGTCGATCACCGGATAGCCCTGCTTGGCGCTGGCGATGGCCTTCACCACGTTGCCGGCATAGGACGGATGCAGGTCGCCGAAGAAGCTCATGGAGCGGCCGTCGGGGCGGTGGCGCATCAGCACCTGGGGGGTTTCGGGCTTGGTGGACCATTCGGGCGACACCTTGCCGCCGTCCTCGTCCAGGGCCTGGAAGTACTTGCCGTCGATCTCGGCGACGCCCGGGTGCTCGCGGGCCAGCACCGTGTTGGGCTGGGTGCCGGCGGCCACCAGGATGGCCCGGGCCGGCAGGGTCACCTCCTCGCCCGTGGGCCGGGGCCGGCCGTCCTCGCCGATCGCCTGGCGCTCCAGGCGCAGGCCGGCGGCGTGGCCGTGCTCGTCCACCTCGACGGCCGTGGGCGACAGCAGCTCGGCGAAGCGGATGCCCTGTTCCAGGGCCTTCTCGATTTCCTCGTGGTTGAGCTGATAGCTGGGCGAGCCGGTCATGCGCCGCCGGTAGGCGATGGTCGAGCCGCCCCAGGAATTCAGCAGGTCGATGAACCGGGGCTCGCGGCCCTCGGACCCGGCCGCCGCCCGTTCGGCCATCACCGCCTGGCCGTGGGTGATGAACTCGTCGGCGATTTCGGCCTCGGACGGGGTCCAGGTGGCCCGCACGGCGGCCTCGCGGCCCTCGGCCACCAGGCTGGCGTAGCGGCCGGCGAACTTCTCCACCTGGCGCACGTAATAGGCCAGCACCTCGGTGGCCGTGTCGATGGCCGTCAGGCCGCCGCCCACCACCACCGCCGGCAGGCGCACCTGCAGGTTGGTGACCGAATCCTTCTTCGCCGCGCCGGTCAGCTGCAACGCCATCAGGAAGTCCGAGGCCTGGCGCACGCCCCGGGCCAGCCCGTTGGGGATGTTCAGCACCGTGGGCTTGCCGGCGCCCATGCACAGGGCCACGTGGTCGAAGCCCATCTCGAAGGCCTTCTCGGGCGTGATGGTGCCGCCGAAGCGCACGCCGCCGTGCATGGAAAAGCGCGCCCGGCGTTCCAGCAGCAGGCGCACGGCGGTCAGGAAGTTCTTGTCCCAGCGCACGGTGATGCCGTATTCGGCCACCCCGCCGAAGCCCATCTGCACCCGTTCGTCCAGGGGCTCGCAGAATTCGTTCAGGTCATGGATGGCGTGGAAGGGCACCCGGGCGCCGGTGGCGTCGACGCCGCAGATGGCCGGGTCCATGGGCTCGATCTTCAGGCCGTCGATGCCGACCACCGTGTGGCCCTCGTTCATCAGGAAGTGGGCCAGGGAGTAGCCGGCCGGGCCCAGGCCCACCACCAGCACCTTGTAGCCGCTTTCCGGCAGCGGCAGCGGGCGGGCGATGTTCAGCGGGTTCCAGCGGGTCAGCAGGCTGTAGATCTCGAACCCCCAGGGCAGGTTCAGAACGTCCTTCAGCACCCGGGTTTCCGCCTGGGGGATGTTCACCGGGTCCTGGCGCTGGTAGATGCAGGCCTTCATGCAGTCGTTGCAGATGCGGTGGCCGGTGGCGGCGCAGGTGGGGTTGTCGACGATGATCACCGCCAGGGACGACAGGGCGTGGCCGTCCATCTTGGCCTTGTGCATCTCGGAAATGCGTTCCTCCAGGGGGCAGCCGTTCAACTGCACCCCCAGGGGGTTCTTGGAAAAGGCGTTGGTCTTGCGGTCGCGGATGCCGATGGAGCAGCTGTCCTTGCCCCGGTCGTGGCACAGGACGCAGTAGTTGATCTCGTCCAGCGCCCCCTTCAGGTCCGTGCCCAGGTCGGTCAGGGCGAAGCCGTCGCGGCAGTAGGCGCCGCCGCCGGGCTCGCGGATCATGTCCACCCCGTGCTCGGTGATGGTCTCGGTCTCCACCAGGTTCTCGAAGTCCACGGGGCCCGGCACCTGGAACAGGATGCCGTCGCCGTGGGCGTCCCGCCCGGCCGGGGTGTGCACGGCCCAGGCGCCGTATTCCAGGGCCGCCTGCAGGGCCTGGGCGTTGGCGTCCTCGTCCTTCATCCAGCGCATGACCTGTTCGGCATAGGTCATCTCGTCCAGCGGCCCGCCGAAGCGGGCCTCCAGGTCGGCGCGCAGGGCCGCGCCGTCCAGGTCCGCCGCCGCCGGGGCCTTGATCTTCTTCACCGCCTGGCGCTGCACGAACAGGCGCTTGCAGGCGTACAGGTCGTCCAGGCGCGCCTGGTCGGCGGCCAGTTCGTCCACCTCGGCCTCCACCCCGAACAGCTCGGCCAGGAAGGTGTCCAGCACCGGCGCCATCTCCAGCATCAGGTCGGCCTGGGCCTTGCGGTCCAGGTCGGCCGGAGCGGCGCGGGCGGCGTCCAGCCGGGCCTTCAGGTCGGCGTCGTGGGCCTCCAGGGCCGCCAGGAACAGGGCATCGACGGCGGGCAGGCGCGCGTCGTCGTACAGGTCTTCAAGGGTCAATCCGTGGGCGAGGGTGAGAACGGTCATGGTGCCACCTTGGGTCTGGTCCTGGGCCGGCGGGTTGCCCGGAAATTCCGGGCCTCGCAGACCCTACTGTCGTGGCTTCCGCGAAGCCACAAAAAAATGTTTGCCTTGCGAACAATATGCAACGGCGCGCCGGACAAATTTATCCGATTTCCTGTGTGTAACCGGTTGTTTGTCCCTATTCGCGCTGTATGATGGGCCCGTTCGCACCGGGAGGGTTCGAAACCATGTCCGACACGCCAGCGTCCTACGCCGGCGACCTGATGCCGACCGACGCCTGGGCCCTGCTGGTGGCCGAGGGCGACGCGGTGCTGATCGACGTGCGCACGGACGCCGAATGGACCTACGTGGGCATCCCCGACCTGTCGGCCCTGGGGCGCCAGCCCCTGTTCGTGCCCTGGCAGTTCTTCCCCGGCATGGCCATCAACGCCGATTTCGCCCGCCAGGTGGCCGGCGCCGGGGTGGGGCGCGACGTCGCGGTGCTGATGCTGTGCCGATCGGGCGTGCGGTCCAAGGCCGCGGCCCGGTCCCTGACGGCCGCCGGCTGGTCCCGGGCCTACAACGTGGCCCACGGGTTCGAGGGGGACCGCGACGGCGAGCGCCACCGCGGCCGGGTCAACGGCTGGAAGGCCGACGGCCTGCCCTGGGTTCAGGGCTGAAGGGTCCTCACGCAAGCGCATCCAGGCTTTGTTCCAGGTCTTCGCACAGGTCGGCGGCGTCTTCCAGCCCCACCGACAGGCGCACCAGGCCATCGCCGATGCCGATGCCGGCCCGTTCCTCGGGCGTCAGGCGCTGGTGGGTGGTGGTGGCCGGGTGGGTGATCAGGCTTTTGGCGTCGCCCAGGTTGTTGGAAATGTCGATCAGCTTCAGGCCGTTCAGCAGCTTGAAGGCGGCGTCCTTGCCGCCGGCCAGCTCGAAGGCGACGACGGTGCCGCCGCCGGCCATCTGGCGCGCCGCCAGGGCCCGCTGGGGGTGGGAGTCCAGGCCCGGGTACAGCACCCGCGTGACCAGCTTCGGCCGGGCCGACAGGCATTCGGCCACGTAAAGGGCGTTGGCGCAGTGGCGCGCCACCCGCACGTCCAGGGTCTCCAGCCCCTTCAGCAGCATCCAGGCGTTGAAGGGGCTGAGCGCCGGGCCAGTGTTGCGCAGGAACGGCACCAGCACCTCTTCGTCCCATGGGGCGTCGTTGGTCAGCACCGCGCCGCCCAGGCCGCGCCCCTGGCCGTCGATGTGCTTGGTGGCCGAATAGACCACCACGTCGGCACCCAGGGCCAGGGGCCGCTGCAGCATGGGCGTGGCGAACACGTTGTCCACCACCACCCGGGCGCCGGCGGCATGGGCCAGGGTGCACACGGCCTCGATGTCGATGATTTCCAGTGTCGGATTGGACGGCGTCTCCAGGAACACGGCCCGGGTCGGCTGCTTCAGGGCGGCGGCCCAGGCGTCCAGGTTGGTGCCATCGACGAACACCGTCTCCACGCCCCAGGCGGGCAGGATTTCGGCGATGATGTACTGGCACGACCCGAACAGGGCCCGCGATGCCACCACCCGGTCGCCGGCCTTCACCGAACAGGCCAGGGCGGCGAACACGGCGGCCATGCCCGAGGCCGTGCCGTGGCAGCAGGCGGCCCCTTCCAGCAGGGCCAGGCGCTGTTCGAACATGCTGACGGTGGGGTTGGCATAGCGGGAATAGACGAAGCGCTTGCGCTCGCCCTTGAAGGCGGCCTCCGCCTCCTCGGCCGACTCGTAGACGTAGCCCGACGTCATGAACAGGGCCTCGCTGGTCTCGGCAAAGCCGCTGCGGGCCGTCGCGCCGCGCACCAGGCGGGTGGCCTGTCGCCAGGAAGCAGGGGTCGTGTTGTTGTCGGTCATTGCCGCATGTCTCCAAATCCCGGACCGGATCGACAGGCGGAAAGAAACGCGGGACATACAAAAGGCCCCGACCGCACCTCAGGTCGGAGCCCGCATAAACCATGCCCCAAGACCTTTTAGCGGTTGTTTTTCCCGTGGCCGCAAGCCGGTCGCCAAATCACCACGTAGCGGCGTTATACCGGCAAGCCTTGCGCCCTTGCAAGTGTGAAATCCGCCCCCCTACCCCTTCTTCCCCTTTTCGTGCCCGCCGGTCACCGCCCGGCGCAGGCGCCGCACCCCCAGCCACACCAGGCCCAGCACCACGGGGATGGCCACCCCGGCGGCAATGGCCGGATCCACCGGCAGGCCGGCGGCCTTCAGCCCCTTGGCCAGGTACACCACCAGGCCCACCAGGTAGTAGCTGATGGCCACCACCGAAAGCCCCTCCACCGTTTCCTGCAGGCGCAGCTGCAACTGGGCCCGGCGGTCCATGGATTCCAGCAGGTCGCGGTTCTGTTCCTCCAGCGCCACGTCCACGCGGGTGCGCAGCAGGTCGCTGGCCTGGGCGATGCGCCGGGCCAGGTCGCCCTGGCGGGCGGCCACGCTTTCGCAGGTGTCCATGGCCGGGATCAGGCGCCGGTACAGGAATTCGCCCGACGGCTGCAAGCCGACGATGCGCTCCTCGCGCAGTTCCTCCACCCGCTTGCGCACCAGGGCGTAATAGGCCCGCGAGGCGCCGAAGCGATAGCTGGTGCGGGCCGTCAGTTCCTCGGCCTCGGCGGCCAGGCGCGACAGCAGGCGCAGCAGCGAGCGTTCCTCCTCCACCCCGCCGCCGCCGTCGGCCAGGCCGGTGACCATCCGTGACAGCCATTCCTCGGCCGCCGCCACCAGGGGTCGGGTCTCGCGGGCCACGGGGAAGGCCAGCATGGCCATCATGCGATAGGTTTCCACCTCGGTCAGGCGCTGGATCAGGCGCCCGGCGCCGCGCGGGTTCAGGCCGCCGTCGCGGATCAGGATGCGGCCGTGGCCGTCGGCGTGGATGCGGTAGTCGGTCCACACGGTGGCCCGGCCGTCCAGCATGCGGCTGCCGGTGAAGGTGTCGCCGGGAAACAGGGCGGCCAGGTCCTCCAGCGACCGTTCGGGGGCGTCGGCGGGCTCGAAGGCCATGCGGGTGGCGCTCAGCACCTGGCCGGGGATGGCGGCCAGCCAGTCCTGGGGCACCAGGGTGGAAACGGGCCCGTCGAAGGGCGCGTCGAAGGTGCCCTCGGCATAGAAGGTGTAGGTGCCGAATTCGGTGTGCCGTTCCCATTTCAGGACCACGCCGCCCAGGTCCACCAGGAAGTGGTCGGCCCCGTCGGACGGCGGGGCCACGCCGCAGGCGGCGCACAGGGCGGCCACGTGTTCGCGCTCGGCCCGGTCGCCGCCCTCGTCGGTCAGGGCGGCGATGTGGGCCACCCGGGCCGGGGCCTGCACCCGCACATAGGGCCGGGCGCGGATCTCGCTGGCCAGCACGTGGCGCAGGGGATGTTCACGGAAGGCCGCCATGGACGCTCGTCACCGCTCGAATTCGCCGGGAATGCTCCCCATATGACCCGCAGGGCCACACGGCCGCCAAGAATAGGCGCAAGCCCGCCCCCGGGCAATCGCCACCCTTGCCAGGGCGGCCATGCTCTGGCATCACGACTCGACCACCAAGGAACACCGCACCCATGACCGACATCGCCGCCACCGACACCCTGTTCTACGACCGCACCGGCATGGACCGGGCCCGCGTTGAGGGCCTGGTGCGGGACGCGCTGCACGGCGGCGACGACGGCGAGCTGTTCCTGGAATACTGCCAGTCGGAAGCCCTGATGTTCGACGACGGCCGCCTGAAGAGCGCCAGCTACGACACCACCCAGGGCTTCGGCCTGCGCTCGGTGGCCGGCGAGACCACGGGCCACGCCCATGCCTCGGACCTGAGCGAGGACGCCATCAGGCGGGCCGGGCAGACCGTGCGTTCGGTGCACAAGGGCCAGGGCGGCACGGTGGCCGTGGGCCCGGTGGGCACCAACGCCAGCCTGTACACCGACGACAACCCCCTGCTGGGCGCGCCCTTCGAGGCCAAGGTGAAGCTGCTGGGCGAGATCGATGCCTACGCGCGCGGCAAGGACCCCCGGGTGCGCCAGGTTTCGGCTTCCGTGGCCGGTTCGTGGCAGGCGGTGCAGATCGTGCGCGGCGACGGCGCCCGGGCGGCCGACATCCGGCCCCTGGTGCGGCTGAGCGTTTCCGTGGTGGTGGAACAGGACGGGCGCATGGAAAGCGGCTCCCACGGCACCGGCGGGCGGGTGGCCTATGACCGGTTCCTGGAGGCCGAGACCTGGCAGGGCGCCGTGGACGAGGCCCTGCGCCAGGCCCTGGTGAACCTGGACAGCGAGCCGGCTCCGGCCGGCGAGATGACCGTGGTGCTGGGCCCCGGCTGGCCGGGCATCCTGCTGCACGAGGCCATCGGCCACGGCCTGGAGGGCGACTTCAACCGCAAGAAGAC
>JAGREA010000009.1 GCA_020446745.1 Rhodobacterales bacterium
ATGCGCTTCCTCGATTCGGCCAAGGTCTTCGTCAAGTCGGGCGACGGCGGCAATGGCTCGTCGGCCTTCCGGCGCGAGAAGTTCATCGAGTTCGGCGGCCCGAGCGGCGGCGATGGCGGGCGCGGCGGCGACGTGGTGGCCATCGCCGATCCCGACCTCAACACGCTGATCGACTACCGCTACCGGCAGCACTTCAAGGCCGGGCGTGGCGAAGGCGGCGCCGGCCAGGAGCGCACCGGGGCGAGCGGCAAGGATGTCGAGCTCCGCCTGCCGGTCGGCACGCAGATCCTGGCCGAGGACGGCCTGACGCTGATCGCGGACCTGAAGGAGCCCGGCGAGCGCATCGTGCTGGCCAAGGGCGGCGATGGCGGCTTCGGCAATGTCCGCTTCAAGACCTCGACCAACCGGGCCCCGCGCCGCGCCGACCCCGGCTGGCCCGGCGAGGAGCGCTGGCTCTGGCTGAAGCTGAAGCTGCTCGCCGATGCCGGGCTGGTCGGGCTGCCCAACGCCGGCAAGTCGACGTTTCTCGCAGCCGTCAGCCGGGCGCGGCCGAAGATCGCCGACTACCCCTTCACCACGCTCGAGCCCAAGCTCGGCACCATCGTCATGGACGACCGGAGCTTCGTCATCGCCGACATCCCGGGGCTGATCGAGGGCGCCCACGAAGGCGCCGGCCTGGGCACCCGCTTCCTGGGCCATGTTGAGCGCTGCCGCGTGCTGCTGCACCTGGTGGACGGCACCCAGGAGGACGTGGCGGACGCCTATCGCACCGTGCGCGAGGAACTGTCCGCCTATGGCGCCGGCCTGGCCGGCAAGACCGAGATCGTCGCCCTGAACAAGTGCGACGCCCTGATGGACGACGAGGCCCGCGAGCGCCAGGCCGCCCTGGCCCGGGAAAGCGGCACCGTGGTGCACCGCCTGTCGGGCGCCACGGGCGGCGGGGTGACCGACCTGCTGCGCCTGCTGCGGGCCGCCATCCGGGCCGAGGACGAAGCCGAGAACCCGCCCGAGCCCATGGAGTTCCTGCCGTGAGCCCCCATCGCGGCACCACCGACCTGCGGGCCGCCAAGCGCCTTGTGGTGAAGATCGGCTCGGCCCTGCTGGTGGACGGCGACCGGGGCCGGGTACACCGGGCGTGGCTGGAATCCCTGGCCCAGGACCTGGCCGACTGCCGGGCCCGGGGACAGGAGGTGGTGATCGTGTCGTCGGGCGCCATCGCCGTGGGCCGGCGCCACCTGGATTTCGGTACCCGGGTGCTGAAGCTGGAGGAAAAGCAGGCCGCCGCGGCCACCGGCATGATCCACCTGGCCCACGCCTACCAGGAGATCCTGGGCCAGCACGGCATGACCGTGGCCCAGGTGCTGCTGACCATCGAGGACACGGAAAACCGGCGCCGCTACATCAACGCCCGCACCACCCTGGAAACCCTGGTGCGCCTGGGCGCCGTGCCGCTGATCAACGAGAACGACACGGTGGCCACCGACGAGATCCGCTTTGGCGACAACGACCGCCTGGGCGCCCGGGTGGCGGCCATGGTCAGCGCCGACACCCTGGTGCTGCTGTCGGACATCGACGGCCTGTATACGGCCGACCCGGGGGCCGACCCGGCGGCGGAATTCGTACCGGTGGTGCGCGAGATCACGCCCGAGATCGAGGCCATGGCCGGCGTGGCGCAAAGCGCCGTGGGCACGGGCGGCATGGTCACCAAGATGGCGGCGGCCCGGGTGGCCATGGGCGCCGGCTGCCGCATGGTGATCGCCGACGGCCACGCCCGCAACCCCCTGCAACGGATCCTGGACGGCGGCCGCTGCACCTGGTTCCTGCCTTCGGCCACGCCGCGCACGGCGCGCAAGCAGTGGATCGGCGGTTCGCTGAAGCCCGAGGGGGTGATCACCGTGGACGCCGGGGCCCTGAAGGCCCTGAAGGCCGGCAAGAGCCTGCTGCCGGCCGGGGTGACGGCGGTGGAGGGCCGGTTCGAGCGCGGCGACGCGGTGCTGGTGCGCGGCCCCGACGGCCGCGCCGTGGCCCGGGGCCTGGTGGCCTATGCCTCCGACGACGCCCGGCGCCTGATCGGCCGCAAGACCAGCGAGATCGAGGCCGCCCTGGGCTTCCGCGGCCGCGACGAAATGATCCACCGCGACGACCTGGCCCTGGACTGAGGGCTCAGCTTCCGGCCTTGGGCTCCCCCCCGTCATGCTTCTTGCGCCAGGCGCGGGCGTCGCGGGCGATGCGGGCCAGGATGTGGGCTTCCTCCTCGCTTTCGCAATAGCGCAGGATCTTCTTCAGCAGGTCGGCGAACTTGGGGTTGGCGTCGGGGTGTTCCAGGCTGACCAGGGCCCAATAGTAGGCATCCTTCAGGTTCTTCTTGGCCCCGAACTGGCCCGTGCGCATGCGCGCCATGTGCATCTGCCCCACCGGGTTGTCGGCCTTGGCCGCCGTGAACCACCACTGCACGGCCATGTCCGGGTTGGGCTTCTGGCCCTCGAATCCCCGGGCGTAGAGCAGCCCCAGGGACACCATGGCGTTGACCTGCCCGGCCTCGGCCGCCCGCTTGAACAGGCCGAAGGCGCGCGGCAGGTCCTTCGCCACCCCGCCCTGGCCCAGCATGTAGGCCAAGCCCAGGCCGTTCAGGTCCTCGGGATCGCCCGCCTCGGCGGCGCCCTGGAAGAACGCGGTGGCTTCCCGTTTCTCCTGGTCCGAGGGATTGTGGTTCATCACGTAGTTGGCGTAGGCCTTCTTTTCGTCGTGGCCGCCAAGTTGGGCCGCCTTGCGGAACCAGTAGGCGGCCTGGGCCCGATCCTGGCGGGCCCCGTCGCCATTGGCGTAACAAATCGCCAGGCCTCCCATGGCGGCCACCAGGCCCTGCCGCGCCGCCTTCTTGTACCAGTAGCAGGCCTGGTGGCGGTTCTGTGCCATGCCCTTGCCCCACCAGTTCGCCATCCCCAGACCGAAATAGCTTTCGGGCAGCTTCCTGGCAGCCGCCTGGCGGAACAGGGCGATGGCGGCTTCGGGATCGGGCGGACCGCCGATACCGTCCAAAAGCAGGCCCGCCAGGGCGACCTGATGGACCGGATCACCCTGATCGGCCCCCATGCGGTACAGGACCCGGGCCCGGGCCGCGTCCCGGGGCGCGTCCAGGCCGTTCAGGCACAGGTAGGCCAGGGCATGGGCGGCATCCAGGTCGCCGTCCGCCACCAGGGGCTCCAGCAGTTTGCGGGCCTCGGCGTGGTTCTCGGCCGTTGTTCCGGGCACCGTCAGGCGGGCGGCCAGCCGGTAGGCTCCCAGCGTGTTGCCGGCATCCGTGGCGCGGCGCAGCCAGGCCATGGCGTCCGCGTCGTTCTTGGCCCCGCCCTGCCCCTGCTCCATCATCTCGGCCAGGGTGACCATGGCGTGGTCTTCACCCAGCGCCGCCGCCCGGGCGAACAGCAGGCGCGCCGCCGCCGGGTCGGCCTCGGTACCGGTGCCGTTGAGGGTCGCGATTCCCAGATTGAACAGGGCGAGGGGGCTGCCCAGATCGGCGGCCCGCCGGTTCCATTCCAGGGCGCGCTTCGGGTCGCGCGGCGTGCCCAGGCCCGCGGCGTACATGTAGGCCAGTTCGGCCATGGCCGCGCGCAACCCGGCCTCGGCGGCCTTCAGCAGCAGGGCCACGGCCTTTTCCGGGTCCTGGGGCACGCCCCGGCCGTGCTTGGCCATCAGGCCCAGGCGGTAGGTGCCCCAGGGGTCGCCGCGCCGGTCCATGTCCTGGTAGATGGCCAGGGCCCGGGGAACGTCCTTGTCCAGGCCGTTGCCGAATTCCAGCATCTCGGCGAAGGCCTTCAGCCCGGTGTTCGAGCCCCGATCGGCGGCTTCCTGGACCAGGGCGGCGCCGCGCGTTTCGTCGCTGGGCCCGCCCTCGCCCCGCAGCACCATCAGCCCGTACAGGGCCTGGGCCTCGGGCTCGCCCCGTGACGCATGGTCCAGCCACTGGCGGGCCTTTTCCGCGTCGTACTGGATCAGGTCGCCTTCCAAGTACAGCGTGCCCAGCATGAGCTGCGCCGTCGGCATGCCGCTCTGGGCGGCCTGGCGGATGAATTCGAGGCCCTGCTCCGTGTCCCGGGGCAGGTGGTCACCGGTCAGCAGCATGCCGCCATAGAACACCTGGCCGATGGGGTAGCCCGCTTCCGCCGCCGCCTTGATAAGGTCCACACCCTTGGCCAGATCGTCAGCCGAACCATCATTGGCGCCTATGAGGACCATTCCGGCGGCCACGCTGGCGGCGGGACTGTCCTTTTCCAGGCCCAGGTCGATCAGCGGCTCCCAGTTGGCCTCTCCCTTCTCGAAGGCCTCGACCCGCCGGTTGGCTTCCGGATCGTCGGGATAGCCGGACTGCAGCAACAGGTCGAGCATCAACGTTTGGCCCAGGTTCGGCACCCGCGGCAGCCCGTCAGACAGGTCGCCGAACAAGGCTCCGGCCATGCCGGGCGGCAAGGCAATGCCCTGGTCCGGCGGCTTTGATTCGGCCGTGGCCAGGTTGGCCTTCCCGTCGGCGATGGGCGCGGAGCCCGTCCCCTGGCCCGTGGTTTGGCCCGTGGTTTGGCACCCCGCCAGCACCAGGACAAGCGGAAGACATATGATAATGGAGCGCATTTTCATGTCTGATTTCAAACTTTTAGGAGAACCGCGAGTCTACCCCCTCCTGCGGTTGCGTCAATGGATAAGCGGATGACGGCGGGTTGCACCCCTGCCGGGCCGGGGTGCCGGGGGCCTGAATCTGCGTGAAATCGGCCGCCGCCTGCGTTAGCGTGCGGCTTTCGACTCTCCCCTGGCGGACCGGGCACCATGAACGCGATCGCACAGAACGACATTCCCGCCCTGATGGCCGACATCGGCCGGCGGGCCAAGGCGGCGGCGGCCGAGCTGGCCCAGGCGCCGACCGAGGCCAAGAACGCCGCCCTGCTGGCCGCCGCCCGGGCCCTGCGCGACCAGGCCAATGCCATCCAGGAGGCCAACGCCATCGACATGGCCGCCGGAGCGCAGAAGGGCCTGAGCAAGGCCCTGCTGGACCGCCTGATGCTCGATCCCGGCCGCATCGAGGCCATGGCCCGGGGCCTGGAGGACGTGGCCGCCCTGCCCGACCCCGTGGGTACCGTGCTGGCCCGGTGGGACCGCCCCAACGGCCTGGAGATTTCCCGCGTGCGGGTGCCCCTGGGGGTCATCGGCGTGATCTATGAAAGCCGCCCCAACGTGACGGCCGACGCCGGGGCGCTGTGCCTGAAGGCCGGCAACGCGGCCATCCTGCGCGGCGGCTCGGAAAGCTTCCATTCGTCGGGCGCCATCATGGAGGCCCTGGCCCGGGGCCTGACCGAGGCCGGCATCACGCCCGACGCCCTGCAGCGGGTGCCGACCCGCGACCGCGCCGCCGTGGGCGAGATGCTGACCATGACCGACACCATCGACGTGATCGTGCCGCGCGGCGGCAAGTCGCTGATCGCGCGCGTCACCAACGACAGCAAGGTGCCCCTGTTCAAGCACCTGGACGGCATCTGCCACACCTATGTGGACGCCGGGGCGGACCCCGACATGGCGCGGCGCATCGTCGTCAACGCCAAGATGCGGCGCACCGGCATCTGCGGCGCCACGGAAACGGTGCTGGTGGATTCCGCCGTCGCCGCCAGCCACCTGCCGGGCATCCTGGACGACCTGATCGCCGCCGGCTGCGAGGTGCGCGGCGACACGGAAACGGCGGCCCTGGACAACCGGGTGGTGCCGGCCACGGAAGAGGACTGGGGCACCGAATACCTGGACGCCATCGTGTCGGTGAAGGTGGTGGACGGCGTGATCGACGCCATCGACCACATCGCCCGCCACGGCTCGCAGCACACGGAAGCCATCATCACCAACGACGCCCAGGCGGCCGAGACCTTCCTGAACCGGGTCGACAGCGCCATCCTGCTGCACAATGCCTCCACCCAGTTCGCCGACGGCGGCGAATTCGGCATGGGGGCGGAAATCGGCATCTCCACCGGCAAGCTGCACGCCCGCGGCCCCGTGGGGGTGGAGCAACTCACCAGCTTCAAGTACCAGGTGCGCGGAACGGGGCAGTGCCGCCCCTGACCCGGGGGGCCCTTTCCCTGGGCGACCGCAACCTGTGGGCCGGCCTGTCGGTGGGCCTGCTGGGCGGGTCTTTCAACCCGGCCCACGCCGGGCACCGGCACATCAGCCTGCTGGCCCTGGACCGCCTGGGCCTGGACGCCGTGTGGTGGCTGGCCAGCCCCCAGAACCCCCTGAAGGACGCCGGCGACATGGCGCCCCTGGCCCGGCGCCTGGCCGGCGCCCGGGCCGTGGCCGCCCACCCGCGCATCCGGGTGACCGACGTGGAGGCGCGCCTGGGCACCCGCTTCACGGCCGACACCCTGGCGGCCCTGCAGGCGCGCTATCCAGCCACTTTCTTCGTATGGCTGATGGGGGCCGACAACCTGGCGCAGATCCCCCGCTGGCAGCGCTGGACCCGGGTGTTCGAGCGGGCCCCCGTTGCGGTTTTCGACCGCCCGACCTATGCTATTGGGGCGTTGTCGGGCAAGGCGGCGCAGCGGTATGCCCGCCATCGGATTCCCGAACGGGCGGCCCGGACCCTGGCCAGGCGCATGGCGCCGGCCTGGTGTTTCCTGCACATTCCGCTGCACGCCGCGTCGGCGACGCACATCAGGGCCCGGCATGGCCGTGCGGGCGCGGCCTGATTCCGGCGCCAGAAACACCCACCGCCCCGCCCGGCGGCCCTTCAGGGGAACGGCCGTTCAGGGGCGACACACAGGAGGCAAGACCGATAGCCAGCCCCCACACGACGCAACCGGCCGACCTGTTGGCCGTGGTGGAAGCGTCCCTGGATGACGACAAGGCGCAGGACGTGGTCGTCATCGATCTCTCCGGAAAAACCGAAATCGCGGATTACATGGTCATCGCGACGGGCACTTCGCAGCGCCAGGTCGGGGCCATGGCCGACCATCTGCGCGAAAAGCTGAAGGCCCAGGGCGTGGGCCCCATCGCCATGGAGGGCGAGACCCAGTGCGACTGGGTGCTGATCGACGGCGGCGACATCCTGGTGCACCTGTTCCGCCCCGAGGTCCGCGCCTTCTATGATCTGGAAAAGATGTGGACGGCGCCGGTGACGGAGGCCGTGGCCCCGCCGCTGGACGGATCGCGGGTGGAAGCCCAGGCCTAGCGCAGGCCTGGCCCGGGCCTGGCCGAAGCCTGGCGCCATCAGGCGCGGCGGGCCACCTTGCCGCTCTTTTCCGCCAGCAGGGCCGTGCTTTGGGCGTCCAGCCGGTCCAGTTCGTCCAGGATGGCCTTGATGTCCGCCTGCTGGCGCCGCAGGGCCGAGCGGCGCTGGCCGATCTTGTCCAGGAACAGGCGCAGCTGCGCCACCTCGGTGGGGTCCTGGTCGTAGAGGTTCACCATCTCGGCGATTTCCTCCAGCGAAAAGCCCAGGCGCTTGCCGCGCATGATCAGGCGCAGGCGCACCCGGTCGCGCTGGGTGTAGATGCGCCGCTGGCCGGCCCGCTCGGGGGCCAGCAGGCCCTTGTCCTCGTAAAAGCGGATGGTCCGGGTGGTCACCCCGAACTCGCGCGCCAACTGGGCGATGCCGAAGGTATCGTTCATGGCCGTGAAGGGTAATTGACGCTTACGTTAACGTCAACGCATGGCGGTTGTCCCGCCGCGCACGGCGGGTGTGCCCCTACATCAGCAGCCAGGCCGCCAGCCCCAGGAAGGCGAAGAAGCCCACCACGTCGGTGACCGTGGTCAGGAATACGCTGGACGCGATGGCCGGGTCGATCTTCATGCGCGCCAGGGCCAGGGGGATGGTGGTGCCGGCCAGGCCGGCCACCACCATGTTGATGACCATGGCCGCGGCGATGATGCCGCCGATGACCGGGCTTTCGAACCACAGCCAGGCCACCACGCCGGTCAACAGGGCGAACAGCACGCCGTTGATGGACCCCACCATCAGTTCCTTGCCGACGATCCGCCAGGCGTTGGAGGGCGTCAGCTCGCGGGTGGCCAGGGCGCGCACGGCCACGGTCAGGGTCTGGGTGCCGGCGTTGCCGCCCATGGAGGCGACGATGGGCATGAGCACCGCCAGGGCGACGATCTGCTCGATGGTGGCCTCGAACAGGCCGATGACCAGCGACGCCGCCACGGCCGTGCCCAGGTTGACCAGCAGCCAGGAAAACCGCGACCGGGTGGTGGCCAGGACGGCGCTGTACAGGTCGTCCTCGCGCACGCCGCCCAGGCGCATGATATCTTCCTCGTGTTCCTCGTCGATCACGTCCACCACGTCGTCGATGGTGATGGCGCCGATCAGCCGCCCGCCGGGGTCGATGACCGGGGCCGACACCAGGTCGCGCTGGCGGAACAGGAAGGCCACCTCCTCCTGGTCCATGGCCACGGGGATGGTGCGCAGTTCCGTGTCCATGATGTCCTGCACCCGCACCGGGCGGCGGGTGCGCAGCAGGCGGCTGAGCGGCACCGCGCCGATGGGCCGGTGGGCCGGGTCGACCACGTAGATCTCGTAGAACTGGGGCGGCAGGTAGGCTTCGTCCCGGTCGGCGCTCAGGCGCATGAAGTCGATGGTCTCGCCCACGCTGTAGTACTTGGGCACGGTCACCAGCTCGCGCTGCATCAGGCGGCCGGCGGAATCGTCGGGATAGGCCAGGCCCTGCTCGATCAGGGTGCGGTCCTCGGCCGGGATGGCGTCCAGGATCTCGCGCTGGTTGGCCGCGTCCATCTCGCTGACCAGCTCGACGGCGTCGTCGGTGGCCATCTCGGCCACGAAGGCGGCCACCTCCTCCACGTCCAGCTGTTCGATCACGCTTTCGCGCACGGTGATGTCCAGTTCGGACAGCACCTCGGGGTTCAGGGTGTCGCGCAGCACGTGGACCAGGGCGTTCCGCTCGTCGCCCGGCAGGCGTTCGATCACGTCGGCCAGGTCGGCGTCGTGCAGGGGCAGGGTCAGGGTCTCGACCCGCTCGGTATCCTCGGACTGCAGGGCCTCGCGCAGGGAATCGATCAGGTCCGTGCCGACATCGACCGTGTCCTCTTCCGCCTCCAGGTTGCCTTCCTTCAGGGCGGCGGCCAGCTTTTCGGCCTCGGCCCGGGCGGCGGCGGCCTTGGCCTCGGCCTTCTTGGCCCGCTTCAGGGCCTTCTTGCGCGCCTTCTTGGCCCGGCTGACGGGATCTTCGGCGTGCTTGTGGCCCGCCTTGGCCGCCGGCCTGGCGTTGGTCCGCTCCTCGTTCGGCCCATGCTGTTCGTCAGCGCTCACGACGCGGGCTCCCCTGTTGGATCGGTTTGCGCCCGGCGGCGGGCGAGGCCGGCACGGTCCGGGGCGATGCAGGCCCGGGCGGCGCCGGAGGCGACGAGGCCCGCGGCGGCGTCCCGCGGGCCTCGGCTATTGGTGCGGTCGAGAAGACTCGAACTTCCACCCCATTTCTGGGACAGCGACCTCAACGCTGCGCGTCTACCAGTTCCGCCACGACCGCGAAATCCATGGCGCGAATTCCCTTGGTGCGGCATTGGGCTGTTGCCTATGCTGCGAGCCGGGAATAGCAAATCCCCAGGGCCCGATCAAGCCCGGGCTATGTTCGGACACAGGCACGAGGCCCGGTCATGGACCAGGTGTGTTTCCCCATGACGTGGCGGGTCAGCGACTCCCCCGTCCCCTACCTTCAGGCCGTGTCCTGGATGGAGAACCGCGTGGCCGCCATCCATGACGGCACGGCGGGGGAATGCGTGTGGCTGCTGGAACACCCGCCGCTGTACACCGCCGGCACCAGCGCCGATCCGGCCGAACTGCTGGTGCCGGACCGGTTCCCGGTGTACGAGACCGGGCGCGGCGGGCGCTACACCTACCACGGGCCGGGCCAGCGCATCGCCTATGTGATGCTGGACCTGCGCCGCCGCAGCCGCGACCTGCGGGCCTTCGTCCACGCCCTGGAAGGCTGGGTCATCGCCGCCCTGGCCGAATTCGGCGTGGCGGCGGAACGGCGCGAGGGCCGGGTGGGCCTGTGGGTGGCGCGGGGTGACGGCCCCGGGGACGGCCCGGGCGGCCCGCGGGAAGACAAGGTGGCCGCCATCGGCGTGCGGGTGCGCCGCTGGGTCAGCTTCCACGGCATCGCCATCAACGTGCACCCGAATTTGGACCACTTCGGCGGCATCGTCCCCTGCGGCATCGCCGAACACGGCGTCACCTCGCTGCGCAACCTGGGCCTGGACGTGGGCATGGCGGACCTGGACGCCGCCCTGCGCCGCACCTTCGAAACGGCCTTTCCGCCCCTTTGAGGCGGCGCCCGGCCCGGCGCGAGTCGGCAAATTTTACACCGACATCCAGTTTTTTTGCATTTGCGTGACCCAAGATGCTGAATCGCTGTTCTTTTGGATTCCTGGCATAAAATTTGCTAGTATACAAACGCCGTTTGGTAGCACCACGCACAGGCCGGTCCGGGCGCATCCGACCGATTCCTCAGGCGGCAAGCGCCGACCCCAATACGGACTGATCGAGACCATGTCCAAAAACAGCCCCACCGTCGCCTCGGCGACGAACCCCGGCGCCGTGCCGGGCGGCTCCGATGCGGACCGCCCGACCGCCGTGCTGAAAAAGCCGGAGGTCAGCGCCGATTTCATCAGCGCCAATCCGGACGAGGTGCTGTCGGCCATCAAGGAACTGGAAGTGGCCCTTTCCCGCCATACGGAATGGCTGAAGGAATGGCACCTGGACGTGGTGGCCCGCCGGTCGCCGGCCGCCGCCCTGCACCACGACTGCCCCTTCGCCGCCTGGTACGGCAGCCCCGCGGCCACCCTGTTCCGCGACCATCCCGCCTTCGAGCGCATCGGCGTGAGCCTGGACCATGTGCACGAAGGCGCCCGTTCGCTGGCCTTGGAGGTGCACGACGGCGCCGTCCTGCCGCCCGAGGAATATGCCGACTTCATGACCGCCGTGGCGGACTTCAACAAGGCGGTCCGCACCCTGCAGCATTCCGTGTGGGACCAGTTGACCCACCTGGACGCCCTGACCGGCATCGGCAACCGCCATTCCATGCGCCGCCATCTGGCCGAGGAGGCCGAGCGGGCCCGGCGCACCGCCTGCCCCTGCTGCATCGCCATGGCCGACGTGGACCACTTCAAGCGGGTCAACGACCAGTACGGCCACCTGGCCGGCGACCGGGTGCTGCGCGACATTGCCCAGCGTCTGGCCGGCCACCTGCGCCCCTATGACCGGGTGTTCCGCTATGGCGGCGAGGAATTCCTGATCTGCCTGCCCAACACCGAGCCGGCCACGGCCTTCGCCGTGATCTCGCGCCTGCGCGAGATGATCGCCCTGTTCCCGATCATCCTGCCCGACGGCAAGACCGTGACGGTGACCGCCTCGTTCGGCATCGCCAACCTGGACACGGAAAGCGAGGTCGATCAGGCGATCGAACGGGCCGACACGGCCCTGCTGAAGGCCAAGCGCGACGGCCGCGACCGGGTGCGATCCTGGGAGATGGATCGCGCGTGAACGACGGCCGCGCCTTCGACGCCCCCGCCCCCGCCACCCCGTCGGCCGGCGCCGCCGCCCTGCGCGACGAACTGGACCAGGCCCTGACCGACCACCTGGCCTGGCTGCGAACCTGGCACACCACCCTGTTCGCCGCGCCCGGTGATTTCGCCGATTCGGCCCGCTACGACAGCCATCACCTGTGCCGCTTCGGCGCCTGGTTCGCCCGGGTGCGCCACCAGGGCCTAGCCAACCAGCCGGCCATGCGCGACCTGGCGGCCCGCCACGCGGCCATGCACGACAAGGCCCACGCCCTGGCCCGGGCCGCCGGCGCCGGCCGGCCCCTGGACGAAGCCGCCTACGCCGCCATGATGGCCGACGTGGAGGCCTTCCTGAACCGGGCCCGCATCCTGGAAAAGGCCTTCGCCGCCCCCGGCGCCGACCTGGACCCCCTGACCGGCCTGCCCAACCGCCAGGTCATGCGCCGCGACCTGGACCGGGAACACGAACGGGCCCGGCGCGGTGGCGATTCCGCCACCGTGGCCCTGGCCGACCTGGACCACTTCAAGACCCTGAACGACACCCACGGCCACGCCATGGGCGACGTGGTGCTGGCCGCCACGGCCGCCACCCTGGAGGCCAACCTGCGGCCCTATGACCGCGTCTACCGCTATGGCGGCGAGGAATTCCTGATCCTGCTGCCCGACACCGGCCCCAAGCGGGCCGCCGTGGTGCTGGAACGCCTGCGGGCCGCCGTGGCCGGCCAGCACCTGACGGCCGAGGACGGCGCGCCGATCACCGTCACCATCTCCATCGGCCACGCTCCCCTGGCGCCGGAACGCTCGCCCGAGGACGGGGCGGAAAAGGCCGACCTGGCCCTCTATGCGGCCAAAGCGGCGGGCCGCGACCGGGTGGTGGGCTACGTTCCCGAACCGCCCGACGACGCCGCCGGTCAGTCGTAGACGATCCGCCCCTGGGCGTCGCGCTCGATGATCGGGTTGCGGTTCTCGTCCAGGCAATAGCCCCGGCCCTGCACCAGCATGTAGCCGTGTTCGCACTTGGTCTGGAAATAGAGCCGCCGCAGGTCGCCGTAGCGGAAGGTCCAGGCCAGGGCGGCCCCGATGGCTCCCAGGACCACCACCAGGATCAGCAGGTTGCGGATTCCGCCCCCGCCATTCCTTCGAATGGGCGTCTTTCTTTTTGTTTTCCGTGATTTGTCGGCCATTGCTGAGGCAACCTATCGGGTCGGCAGGGTGCGGAAGCCCCGGTCCTGGGGCGGTGCGTCGGGCACCGGGGTGACCTTCGACACCCGGGCCGCCGGCGGGCCGGCCCAGCAGGCCTCCATCATGTCGGCCACCACCCGGGCGGGGCCGGAAAACAGGGCCTCGACGCTGCCGTCCTGGCGGTTTCGGACCCAGCCGGACAGGCCCCGGCGGTCGGCCTGGTCCTTGGTCCAGCCACGGAACCACACGCCCTGCACGCGCCCCTCGATGCGCACGCGCACGGTCTTCACGGAAGGACGTTCGGGGGAGCCGCCGGTCATGGCCGAATCCTGGCCGGGATCGACGGAAAAATCCACCGTCAACGGCAAACCACCGACAGGCTCATGAACGGCGAAAGTACTTCGAGACGCCCCTGCGGGGCTCCTCAGCACGAGGCCTAACATATTGAAAGGCCTCACCCTGAGGAGCCCGCGATCGCGGGCGTCTCGAAGGGTTGGTGCCGCTTGGCTGGCCTCAGCCCAGGGCCAGGATCAGGCCGGCGCCGGCCGTCAGGGCGCCCAGGCCCCGCGAGACCGCCAGACCCGACGTGCCCATGAGCGGGCCCATGCGGCCGACCAGCAGGCCCAGGCCCACGCCGGCGCCGTGCAGCAGCGCCGTGGCCAGGGCGAAGCCCAGGCTGAAGGTGGCGGCGCCGGCGGCGCCCAGTTCACCCCCATGGGCGTGGCCGTGGAACAGGGCGAACAGCCCCACCAGGGCGGCGCACAGGCGCAGGTCCAGCTTCACCGCCATCGCCACCACCAGGCCCAGGACGATGGTGGAGGCCAGGATCATGGGCTCCACGGCCGGCAGGGGCACGGCCAGCAGGGCCAGGCCGAAACCGGCCAGCATCAGGGCGACGAAGGCGGCGGGCACGACCCACAGGGCCCGGCGCCCCTGCTGGCTGGCCCACAGGCCCACCGCCACCATGGCCAGGATGTGGTCCAGGCCGAACAGGGGGTGGGAGAAGCCCGCGGCGAATGAGCCGTATTCCCCCGGCGGCAGGTGGGCCAGGGCCGGCGTCGGCAGAACGGACAGGCCCAGGGCG
>JAGREA010000117.1 GCA_020446745.1 Rhodobacterales bacterium
AAGGCGATGACCGAACCCAGCTGCAGGCCGGTGATGGTGATCACCGGCACCAGGGTGTTCTTCAGGGCGTGGCCGAAGTTGACGGCCCGGTTGGTCAGGCCCCGGGCGCGGGCGAACTTGATATAGTCGGTGCGCAGGACTTCCAGCATCTCCGAGCGCACCAGGCGCATGATCAGGGTGAGCTGGAACAGCCCCAGGGTGATGGCCGGCATGATCAGGGCCTTCAGGCCCGAGACCGTGAGCAGCCCCGTGGACCAGCCGCCCAGCATCACCACCTCGCCGCGGCCGAAGGACGGCAGCCAGTTCAGCATCACCGAGAACAGGAAGATCATCAGGATGCCGATCAGGAAGGTGGGCAGGGATATGCCCATCAGCGAGGTGACCAGGAACACCTTGCTGAGCCAACTGTTGCGGTGCAGGCCCGTGTAGACGCCCATGGGGATGCCCACCACCAGGGCGAACAGGGCGGCCACGAAGCTGAGCTCCAGGGTGGCCGGCAGGCGTTCCAGGATCAGATCAGACACCGGCTTCTTGTGCTGGTACGAGATGCCGAAATCGAACCGGGCGGCGTTGGCCACGAAGCGGGCGAACTGCACCACCGGCGGGTCCTTCAGGCCCAGCTTTTCGCGCAGGGCCTCGCGCTCGGCCATGGTGGTCTCGATGCCCACCATCTGGTGCACCGGGTCGCCCACGTAGGCGAACATGGAATAGGCCACCAGCGCCACGAAGAACATGACGACGACCGACTGCAGAAGGCGCCGAACGGCGAACGCGAGCATGGACGAACCGGGATCGATCAGGAGGGTGCGTCCGGCCCCGCCCCCCGGGAAGGGGACGGGGCCGGACGCCGAAGATCACGTCACTTGACGATGGTGCGATAGATCATGAACTGGTTGTCGGCCCGCTGTTCGACCGAAACCGTGTCCTTCTTGCCCCAGGCCAGCCCCTGCTGGTGCAGCGGGATGTAGGCCACGTCGTCGACCGTCATCTTGAAGGCCTCGGTGATCATGGCGTTGCGCTTGGCCTGGTCCGTTTCCACGGCGATCTTGTCGGTCAGCGCGTCCACGTTCGGGTTGCAGTAGCCGCCCAGGTTGAACTTGCCCTTGCCCGAGGTCTCGGTATAGCAGCCCAACAGGTGGACCAGCGGGTTGTGGGAATCGAAGCTGCCCGGGGTCCAGCCCAGCAGGTAGAAGCTGGTGTCCAGGCTGGGGCGCAGCACCTTCTTGAAGTACTGGGCCTTGGGCTGGGCCAGAAGGTTCACCTTCACGCCCACCTTGGCCAGCATGGCCACCACGGCCTGGCAGATGGCTTCGTCGTTGACGTAGCGGTTGTTGGGGCAGTCCATGCCCACCTCGAACCCGTCGCCGTAGCCCGCGTCCTTCAGCAGGGCCTTGGACTTGTCGGGGTCATAGGGCAGGCGCTTGATGTCGGCGGTGAAGCCGTTGATGCCCGGGCCCACCATCAGGGCCGACGGGTTGGACAGGCCGCGCATGACCTTCTTCTTGATGGCCTCGATGTCGATGGCCTGGAACATGGCCTGGCGCACCCGCTTGTCCTTCAGCGGGTTCTTGCCCTTGATGTTGGAATGCAGCAGCTCGTCGCGGAACTGGTCCATGCCCAGGAAGATGGTGCGCAGTTCCGGGCCCGTCAGCACGCTGGTGCCCGGGTTGGCGTCGATGCGCTTCATGTCCTGCACCGGCACGGGGTACATCAGGTCCACCTCGCCCGACAGCAGGGCGGCCACGCGGGTGGCGTCGGAACCGATGGGCGTGAACACGGCCTCGGTCAGGTTGTGGACCACGTTGGCGGCGTCCCACCAGGTTTCGTTGGGGACCATCACCGTCTTCACGTCGGTCTGGCGTTCCTTGATGCGGAAGGCGCCGGTGCCGTTCTCGTTGAAGGCGGCGTAGTTGTCCTTGCCCTCGGTCACGGACGACGGCTGCACGGCGTTGTGCTCTTCCGCCCATTCCTTGTCCATGATGTACCAGGTGTCCCATTCCGAATTCAGGATCGGGTTGGGCTTGGGCGTGATGAAGTCGACGGTGTAGTCGTCCACCTTCACCACCTGGATGTCGTCGGCCAGGCGCACCTTCAGGTCGGATCCGTCGGCCCGCACGCGGGTGGCGGAAAACACCACGTCGTCGGCGGTGAAGGCGTTGCCGTTGTGGAACTTCACGCCCTTGCGCAGGTGGAAGCGCCAGCGGGTGGGCTCGGGGATCTCCCAGCT
>JAGREA010000118.1 GCA_020446745.1 Rhodobacterales bacterium
AGAATGAAGGAGGGGAGGCTAGACCCCGGGTCCGGGGGCGTCAACCGACTGCACCGACGTCCTTCGCCCCATCCACCGGCAGGCAGGGTTCCGAGCCGCAGGACTGGACCTCGACCGTCACGTGGGTCAGGCCCGGCACGCCTGCCAGCAGGGCCTTGTAGGCGTCGGGCGGGCGGGGGTAGTGGGTCACCAGGGTGACGATGGCCGACAGGTGGCCGGTGCCCACGCGCCACACGTGCAGGTCCACCACCCGGTTGTCGGCGTCGGCCTCGATCAGGCCGCGGATGTGCTCGCGGGTGTCCCGGTCCACGGCGCCGTCCAGCAGCACCCGGCCGGTGTCGCGCAGCAGGCCATGGGTCCAGCGGGCGATCACCAGGGCGCCGACGATGCCCATCAGCGGGTCCATCCACACCCAGCCCCACACCCAGCCGG
Source organism: Rhodobacterales bacterium (assembly GCA_020446745.1). GTDB lineage: Bacteria > Pseudomonadota > Alphaproteobacteria > Rhodospirillales > JACKKN01 > JAGREA01. The sequence continues at coordinate 433 of JAGREA010000118.1, forward strand.
CGATCAGCGCGGCGATGGCCAGCACCGAGGTCATGGCATCGGCCACCACGTGCAGGAAGGCGGCGTTCAGGTTCAGGTCCTTGGCGTGGGAGTGCCCATGGTCATGGTCATGGTCGTGGTCGTGGTCGTGGTGATGGTGATCGTGGTGGTGATCATGACCCCCGGCGTGCAGCAGCCAGGCGCTGAGCAGGTTGACCACCAGGCCCAGAACGGCGACCGAGATGGCCTCGGGGAAGCGGATGGCCACCGGCTCCAGGAACCGGTGCACGGATTCCCACACCATCAGCAGGGCCACCATGGCCAGCACCAGGCCGCTGGTGTAGCCGCCCAGCACCCCCACCTTGCCGGTGCCGAAGGTATAGCGGGCGTCCCGCGCGTGGCGCCGGGCGTACCAGTAGGTGAACAGCGTGATGCCCAGGGCCGCCGCGTGGCTGGCCATGTGCCAGCCGTCGGCCAGCAGGGCCATGGAGTTGAACAGCATGCCGGCGCCGATCTCGACGCCCATGGTGGCGGCCGTCAGCACCACCACCCAGAAGGTGCGCTTCTCGTTGCGGGCCTCGTCGGCGCCGGCGAACAGGTGGTCGTGGCGCCAGTCGTCCAGGGAATGGATATGCATCGCGCCGTGGCTCCCCGGTCAGTCCTCGTCGTCGCGCAGGCCGCCGTGGTCGAAGCGGTACGAATGGGCGGCATAGACGCCCAGGATGCGCACCTCGTGGGTGAAGAAACGCAGTTCCTCCAGCGCCAGGCGCAGGTTGCGGTTGTCCGGGTGGCCTTCCACGTCGGCATAGAACTGGGTGGCGGCGAAGTTGCCGTTGACCATGTAGCTTTCCAGCTTGGTCATGTTGATGCCGTTGGTGGCGAACCCGCCCATGGCCTTGTACAGGGCCGCCGGCACGTTGCGCACCCGGAACACGAAGGTGGTGACGATGGTCCCCGCCTTGGGGTGCGGCATGATGGGTTCCGGCGCCATGATCAGGAACCGGGTGGTGTTGTGCTGGGCGTCCTCGATGTTGGCCCGCAGGCTGACCAGGCCATCCAGCTCGCCGGCCAGTTCCGAGGCGATGGCCGCCTGGGTCTTGTCGCCGTCGGCGGCGATCTGCTTGGCCGCGCCGGCCGTGTCCACGGCCACCACCGGCTCGATGCCCAGCTCGGCGATCAGCTTGCGGCACTGGTTCAGGGCGTGGATGTGGCTGTGCACGTGGGTCAGGTCCTGGATCCGCGATCCGGGCACGCCCAGCAGGTGGTGGTTCACCCGCTGGAAGTGTTCGCCGATGATGTGCAGGCCGGCGTCGGGGATCAGGTGGTGGATGTCGGCCACCCGCCCGGCCACCGAATTCTCGATGGGGATCATCGCCAGGGCGGCCTTGCCGTCGCGCACGGCGGCGAAGGCGTCCTCGAAGGTCCGGCAGGCCAGGGTGGTCATCTCGGGCCGCGCGGTGCGGCAGGCCAGGTCGGAATAGGCGCCGGGGACGCCCTGGAAGGCGATGGTCTTTTCGGGGTCGGACATGTGCGGGTTCCGTCAGGGCGCCAGCAAAGCGCGGGCGCGGTCCAAATCGGCGGGAGTATCGACGCCAAGGGGTACGGTGTCAACGCGGGCCGCCGCCATGCGCAGGCCGTTTTCCAGGGCCCGCAGCTGCTCCAGCCGCTCGCGCCGTTCCAGCACCCCGGGGGGCCAGGCGATGAACCGTTCCAGGGCCGCCCGGCGGTAGGCATAGAGCCCGATGTGGTGATAGAGCGGCCCGTCGCCGGCCGGCATGGTGGCGCGCGAGAAATAGAGCGCCGGCCCCACCCTTTGCCCCGGCGCCAGGGCCACGGCGGCCTTGACCACGTTGGGGTCGTCGCGCTCGGCCGGGTCGGTGATCTCGGCCACCAGGGTGGCGATGTCCACGGCCGGGTCGTCCAGCACCGCCACGGCGGCGCGCAGGCTGTCGGGGTCGATGGTCGGCAGGTCGCCCTGCAGGTTGACGACGATGTCGTGGCGGCCGTCGGGATCCACCCGGCCCAGGGCCTCGAAGATGCGGTCCGAGCCCGACGGATGGTCGGGCCGGGTCAGCACCGCGCGGCCGCCGGCGGCGGTCACGGCATCGGCCACCTCGGCCTCGGCGCAGGCCACCACCACGGGGCCCAGGTCGGCCTCCACGGCGCGGCGCCACACCTGGGCGATCATGGGCAGGCCGTGGATGTCGGCCAGGGGCTTGCCGGGCAGGCGGGTCGAGGCCATGCGGGCCGGAATCACGATGATCGGGGCGGCGGGGCGGTGGTCCATGGCCGCCTTATATCAGGTTCCGCCCGGGGGAAGCGCAGAAGTTTGCGCCCCGCGCCGCGTATCAATTGCGTGAAGCGGGCGGGGACGTTACAGTCCGGCCACGATTGATGCCGTCCAAGGAAAAAGAACCATGCACTACACCTTCTGGCACAAATTCGGCCTTTCCGTGCTGCTGACCATGTGGCTGCTGTTCATCGGCAACTGGGTGGGCAACACGCTGGTGCACATTCCCGAACCCGCCCACGACGAGGCCGCGGCGACGGAATCGGCGGACACCGCCGAGGCGTCTTCCAGCGAGTCCAAGGCGGAAGGCGGCGAGGCCAAGGCGGAAGGCGGCGAGGCGGCCGGCGGCGAGGACAACGGCGACGTCATGGCCCTGCTGGGCGGCGCCGATCCCGACAAGGGCCGCCAGCTGTTCAAGAAGTGCAAGGCCTGCCACACCATCGAACACGGCGGCAAGAACAAGGTGGGCCCCAACCTGTGGAACGTGGTGGGCCGCGACAAGGGCACCGAGGAAGGCTTCAAGTATTCCGACGTGCTGACCGAACTGCCGGGCGACTGGACGTTCGAGGACCTGAACCACTTCCTGACCAACCCCAAGGCCTTCGCCAGCGGCACCAAGATGGCCTTCGCCGGCCTGAAGAAGGCCAGCGACCGGGCGGCCATCATCGCCTACCTGAATTCCCAGAGCGACAGCCCCAAGCCGCTGCCCTGATCCCGCCAGACCCGTTCGCCCAGACCCGTTCGCCCAGACCCGTTCGCCAGCACATGACCCAGGAACAGCTTGACGCCTTCAGCGTCCTGGCCGAGCGGCTGGCCAACGTGGCGGCGCCCGAGGTCATGGTCCGCTTCCGCACCGGCCTGCTGGCCGAATCCAAGGCCGATTCCAGCCCCGTGACGGAAGCCGACCGGGCCGCCGAGGCGGCCCTGCGCGCCCTGATCGAGGCCGAGCAGCCGGACCACGGCATCGTCGGCGAGGAATACGGGTCCGACCGCGCCGACGCCGAATACGTGTGGGTGCTGGACCCCATCGACGGCACCAAGTCGTTCGTCACCGGCAAGCCCACCTTCGGCATCCTGGTGGCCCTGCTGCACCGGGGGCGGCCGGTGATCGGCGTGATCGACCACCCGGCCCTGGGCGACCGCTGGGTCGGCGTGGCCGGGCGGCCCACCACCTTCAACGGCCGGCCCATCGCCACCCGCCCCTGCGCCGCCCTGGACCAGGCCTGGATGTACGCCACCAGCCCCACCATGTTCCGCCCGGGGCCCGAGCGCGAGGCCTATGGCCGCCTGTCGGGCGCCGTGCGCCAGGCCCTGTACGGCTGCGACTGCTATGCCTATGGCCTGCTTTCGTGCGGCACCGTGGACCTGGTGTGCGAGGCCACCCTGATGCCCTACGACTACCTGGCCCTGGTGCCGGTCATCGAGGGCGCCGGCGGCATCATCACCGACTGGTCCGGCCAGCCCCTGGGGCTGGAAGGCGACGGCACGGCCCTGGCGGCCGGCGACCGGGCCCTGCACCAGGCCGCCCTGGCCCGCCTGAAGGACGAGAGCTAGGGGCCCGGCCGGGCCTTCACAGGGGCGCGACCGGCTTCACGGAGAGTTGACCGGGGCGGCGCCGCGCCCCCATATGGCGTACACAGTCCTGCCCCATTCCGGGCGCAAAAGGGCACCGTAGCAACAGCGAGAGACCGCCATGCGCCTGATCCGGACCATCGCCTTCCTCCTCGCCATCGCCCTGCCGGGCGCCCTGCCCGGGGCCGTATCGGCGGCGGAGCCCCAGTGGGTCCACGCCATCGCCCTGCACGGCGAACCCAAGTACGGGCCGGACTTCACCCACTTCGACTACGTGAACCCCGACGCGCCCAAGGGCGGCACGGTGACCCTGGGGGCCACCGGCTCGTTCGACAGCCTGAACGGCTTCATCAGCAAGGGCAACGCGGCCGGCGTGGGGCAGATCTACGACACCCTGACCGTGGCCAGCAGCGACGAGCCCTTCACCCGCTACGGCCTGCTGGCGGAAGCCATGCGCATGCCGGAAGACCGGTCGTGGATCGAATTCCGCCTGAACCCCAAGGCCCGCTGGCACGACGGCCAGCCGGTGACCGCCGACGACGTGGTGTGGACCTTCAACACCCTGCTGGAAAAGGGCGCGCCCTTCTATGCCTTCTACTACGGCAGCGTCGATACGGTGTCGAAGCTGGACGACCGCACCGTGCGGTTCGACTTCAAGCCCGGCGAGAACCGGGAACTGCCGCTGATCATCGGCGAGATGGCGGTACTGCCCAAGCACTACTGGGCCACGCGGGACTTCTCCAAGACCACCCTGGAACCGCCCCTGGGGTCCGGCGCCTACGCCATCGAGAAGGTGGCCGAGCCGCGGTCCATCTGGTTCCGCCGGGTGGAGGACTATTGGGGCAGGGACCTGCCGGTGAACCGGGGCATGGACAACTTCGACCACTACCGGGTGGAATACTATCGCGACGCCACGGTGGCCGTGGAGGCCTTCAAGGCCGGGGCCTTCGACTATCGGCTGGAGAATTCGTCGGTCACCTGGGCCACGGGCTACGACATCCCGGCGGTGAAGGACGGCCGCCTGATCAAGCAGATCGTGCCCAACCACCGCACCCAGGGCATGCAGGGCTTCGTGTTCAACACCCGGCGCGACTACTTCAAGGACTCCCGAGTGCGCCAGGCCCTGGCCTACGGGTTCGATTTCGAATGGTCCAACAGGAACCTGTTCTACGGCCAGTACACCCACACCCGGTCATACTTCGACAATTCGGAGCTGGCGGCCACGGGCCTGCCGGGACCCGAGGAACTGAAGATCCTGGAACCCTACCGCGGCCGCATCCCCGACGCAGTGTTCACCCAGGAATACAACCCGCCCACCACCGAAGGCGACGGGCGCATCCGGTCCAACCTACGTATCGCCGACGGCCTGCTGAAGGACGCCGGCTGGGTCATCAAGGACAAGCAGCGGGTGAATGCCCAGACGGGCGAGCCCCTAGCCTTCGAGATCCTGCTGGTCAGCCCCCTGTTCGAGCGCATCGTGCTGCCCTACAAGAAGAACCTGGCCCGCCTGGGGGTGGAGGTGACGGTGCGCCTGGTGGAATCGTCGCAGTACGTGGAACGCCTGCGCACCTTCGACTACGACATGGTGGTCTACAACTTCGGCCAGTCCCTGTCGCCGGGCAACGAGCAGCGCGAGATGTGGGGCTCGGCCGCCGCCGACAAGCCCGATGGCCGCAACTTCGCCGGCATCAAGGACCCGGTGGTGGACGACCTGATCGAACTGCTGATCGCCGCCCCCACCCGCGAGGACCTGGTGATCCGCTGCCGGGCCCTGGACCGGGTGCTGCAGTGGGGCCACTACGTGGTGCCCAACTGGCACATTTCCGGCGACCGCATCGTCTACTGGAACAAGTTCGGCATGCCCAAGCCCACCGAACTGCGGGGCATCGTGTTCAACGCCTGGTGGATCGACCCGGAAAAGGAAAAGGCCCTGGCCGGCAAGGGGAACTGACGGGCCCATGTTCCACTACATCCTCCGCCGCCTGGCCCTGATCATCCCCACCCTGGTGGGCATCATGGTCATCAACTTCGCCATCGTACAGACGGCGCCGGGCGGCCCGGTGGAACAGGCCATCGCCCAGATCCAGGGCCTGGCCGTGGACGCCACGGCCCGCATTTCCGGCGGCGGCGGCGGCGACCTGGGGGTTGGCGGCGGCGGCGGAAGCGGCGGCGGCGGTTCGGGAGAATCCAAGTACCGCGGCGCCCAGGGCCTGGACCCCGACATCATCAAGCGCATCGAAAAGCAGTTCGGCTTCGACAAGCCCTGGTGGGAACGCCTGGCGCTGATGATGGGCAACTACGCCACCTTCGACTTCGGCCAGAGCTATTTCCGCGACCGCGACGTGATGGACCTGGTGCTGGACAAGATGCCGGTGTCCATCACCATCGGCCTGTGGACCACCCTGCTGACCTACCTGATCTGCATCCCGCTGGGCATCGCCAAGGCGGTGCGCGACGGCTCGCGGTTCGACGTGTGGACGTCGGGCATCGTCATCGTGGCCAACGCCATTCCGTCGTTCCTGTTCGCCATCCTGCTGATCATCCTGTTCGCCGGCGGGCGCTACTTCGACTGGTTCCCTCTGCGCGGCCTGACCAGCGAGAACTTCGACCAGCTGTCCCTGCTGGGCCAGATCGCCGACTACTTCTGGCACATCACCCTGCCCCTGCTGGCCCTGGTCATCGGCGGCTTCGCCGGCCTGACCATGCTGACCAAGAACTCGTTCCTGGACCAGATCCACCAGCAGTACGTGACCACGGCCCGGGCCAAGGGCCTGACGGAACGGCGCGTGCTGTACGGCCACGTGTTCCGCAACGCCATGCTGATCGTCATCGCCGGCTTCCCCGGGGCCTTCATCTCGATCCTGTTCTCGGGCGCGCTGTTCATCGAGATCATCTTCTCGCTGGACGGCCTGGGCCTGCTGGGCTTCGAGGCGGCGCTGACCCGCGACTACCCGGTGATGTTCGGCACCCTGTACGTGTTCACCCTGCTGGGGCTGGTCATGAACCTGGTGGGGGACTTGATGTACCACGTGGTCGATCCGCGCATCGACTTCGAGTCGCGGGAGGCCTAGGCGGTGGCGGACGACCGATTCCTGGGCCGGCGCATCACGCCCATCAACCGGCGGCGGCTGGCCAACTTCAAGGCCAACAAGCGGGGCTACTGGTCGTTCTGGATCTTCCTGGTGCTGTTCGTCGTCAGCCTGTTCGCCGAGCTTATCGCCAACGACAAACCCATCCTGCTGCGCTACGACGGGGCCCTCTATGTCCCGCTGCTGGTGGATTATCCCGAAACCACCTTCGGCGGGTTCCTGGAAACGCCGGCTGAATACGCCGACCCCGAGGTGCGCGAGATGATCGAGGAGAAGGGCTGGATCCTGTTCCCGCCCATCCCCTTCGCCTACGACACCGTGAACTACGAACTGGAAGTCCCGGCCCCGGCGCCGCCCAGCGCCCGCAACTGGCTGGGCACCGACGACCAGGGCCGCGACGTGGTGGCCCGGCTCATCTACGGGTTCCGCATCTCGGTGCTGTTCGGGCTGTGCCTGACGGTCCTCAGTTCCCTCATCGGTGTCGCCGCCGGGGCCGTGCAGGGCTATTTCGGCGGCCGCACGGACCTGATCTTCCAGCGCTTCATCGAGATCTGGTCGGGCCTGCCGTTCCTGTACCTGCTGATCATCCTGTCGGCCATGGTCACCCCCACCTTCTGGCTGCTGCTGGGTCTGCTGGTGGCCTTTTCCTGGATGGGCCTGGTGGGGGTGGTGCGGGCCGAATTCCTGCGGGCGCGCAACCTGGACTACGTGCGCGCCGCCCGGGCGCTGGGCGTGTCCAACGCGGTGATCATGTTCAAGCACATCCTGCCCAACGCCATGGTGGCCACCATCACCTTCCTGCCGTTCATCCTGTCGGGCTCGGTGGTGGCGCTGACGGGGCTGGACTTCCTGGGCTTCGGCCTGCCGCCGGGCTCGCCCAGCCTGGGCGAGCTGCTGAACCAGGCCAAGAACTACCTGAACGCGCCGTGGCTGGGCTTTACGGCCTTCTTCTCCATCGCCATCATGCTGAGCCTTCTGGTGTTCATCGGCGAGGCCGTGCGCGACGCCTTCGACCCCCGCAAGACCTTTGGATAGGGACCGCCGCGTGAGCCGCCTGCTCGACATCCAGGACCTGCGCGTCACCTTCGGCTCCGGCCCCCGGGCCGTGGAGGCGGTGCGCGGCGTCAGCTTCCACATCGACCAGGGCGAAAGCGTGGCCCTGGTGGGGGAAAGCGGCTCGGGCAAGTCGGTGACGGCGCTGTCCACCCTGAAGCTGCTGCCCTATCCCCACGCGCGGCATCCGTCGGGCGCCATCCGGTTCCTGGGCGAGGACCTGCTGGCGGCCCGGGATTCGCGCCTGCGCCAGATCCGCGGCGACCGCATCGCCATGATCTTCCAGGAACCCCTGACCAGCCTGAACCCCCTGCATTCCATCGAGAAGCAGATCGCCGAGGTGCTGCTGGTCCACAAGATGATGTCCAGGGCCCAGGCCCGGCGCCGGGTGGAGGAACTGCTGCACCTGGTGGGCCTGCCCGACGCCATCAGCCGCCTGACCGCCCTGCCCCACGAATTCTCGGGCGGCCAGCAGCAGCGCATCATGATCGCCATGGCCCTGGCCAACGAACCCGACCTGCTGATCGCCGACGAACCCACCACGGCCCTGGACGTGACCATCCAGGCGCAGATCCTGAAGCTGCTGAAGGACCTGCAGCGCCAGATGCACATGTCCCTGCTGCTGATCACCCACGACCTGGGCATCGTGCGCCGCATGGCCGACCGGGTGTGCGTGATGAACGACGGCGAGATCGTCGAGCAGGGCCCCACCGAGCCCATCTTCACGGCGCCCCAGCACGCCTACACCCGCCACCTGCTGGCGGCCGAGCCCAAGGGCCGGCCCGACCCGGCGCCCGCCGACGCGCCCGAGGTGATGTCGGGCCAGGACGTGAAGGTCTGGTTCCCCATCAAGAAGGGCCTGATCCGCAAGGTGGTGGACCACGTGAAGGCGGTGGACGGCATCAGCCTGACCGTGCGCCGGGGCCAGACCCTGGGCGTGGTGGGGGAAAGCGGATCGGGCAAGACCACCCTGGGCCGGGCCCTGCTGCGCCTGGAACGCAGCCAGGGGGCCATCCGCTTCGACGGGGCCGACATCCAGGGCAAGTCGTGGCAGGAACTGCGGCCGCTGCGCCGCCAGATGCAGGTGGTGTTCCAGGACCCCTACGGGTCGCTCAGCCCGCGCCTGTCGGTGGGCCAGATCATCGGCGAGGGCCTGCTGGTCCACGACCTGGCCCGGGACTACGACGAACGGCGGGCCATCATCGGCGACGTGCTGGAGGAAGTGGGCCTGGACCGCGACATGATGGACCGCTACCCCCACGAGTTCTCGGGCGGCCAGCGCCAGCGCGTGTCCATCGCCCGGGCCCTGGTGCTGAAGCCCAAGTTCATCGTCCTGGACGAGCCCACCTCGGCGCTGGACATGTCGGTGCAGGCGCAGATCGTCGCCCTGCTGCGCCAGCTGCAGCGCGACCACGACCTGGCCTACCTGTTCATCAGCCACGACCTGAAGGTGGTGCGCGCCCTGGCCCACCAGGTGCTGGTCATGCGCCAGGGCCGGGTGGTGGAACAGGGCCCGGCCGACGCCATCTTCGACGCCCCCGCCGACCCCTATACCAAGGCCCTGATGGCCGCAGCCTTCGAGATGAAGGCCGACGAAAGCGGCGTGGTGTCCACGTGACCCTGCTGTTTTCCAGCCAGGGCATGGGCGACGCCGTGTGGCGCGACACCCTGGCCCCCCACCTGCCCGAACTGGACCTGACCGGCCCCGACTGGCGCGTCTGGCCCGACCGGGTGGGCGACCCGGCGGACATCCGCGTGGCCCTGGTGTGGCGGCCCGAGCCGGGCTGCCTGGCCGGCCTGCCGAATCTGCGGGCGATCCTCAACCTGGGGGCCGGGGTGGATGCCCTGCTGGCCGATACCACCCTGCCCGACCTGCCCCTGGCCCGCATGATCGACGCCCGTTTGACCTCGGGCATGACCGAATACGTGGTGCTGGCCGTGCTGGCCCTGCACCGGGGCTGGATGGACTGGGCCGACAGCCAGCGGGCCGGCCGCTGGGAGGAACTGCCGGGCCACGACCCGGCGGCCCGGCGCGTGGGCATCCTGGGCCTGGGGGAACTGGGGGCCGACGCCGCCCGGGCCCTGGCGGCCCTGGGCTTTTCCGTGCAGGGCTGGAGCCGCACGCCGAAGGCCCTGCCCGGTGGCGTGACGGGCTTCCACGGGCCCGAAGGCCTTTACGCCCTGCTGGCCCAAACGGACATCCTGGTCAACCTGCTGCCCCTGACGGCCGAGACGACCGGCATCCTGAACGCCGACCTGTTCGCCCGCCTGCCCCGGGGCGCGGCGGTCATCAACGCCGCCCGGGGCGGCCACCTGGTGGAGGCCGACCTGATCCCGGCCCTGGACGGCGGCCAGCTTTCCCGCGCCGTGCTGGACGTGTTCCAGGTGGAACCCCTGCCGGCCGGCCATCCGTTCTGGACCCACCCGCGGGTCACCGTCACGCCCCACAACGCCAGCCCGTCCATTCCCGAGTCCTCGGCCCCCGGCCTGGCGGCCAACATCCGCCGGGTGCTGGCCGGCCGGATGCCCGAGGACCTGGTGGACCGGGTCCGGGGCTACTAGGGGTGTCCCATCCCGAGATCGAACGCCTGCGCCTGACGGCCGGCGGCCAGACCATCGGCCACCTGGCCCTGGGCCGCGACCGCACGGGGGCGGCGCCGGTGGTGCTGATCCATTCCTCGGCCGTGGGGTCGGGCCAGTGGCGCGACGTCATGCCCCTGCTGGACCATCCGGGCCCCCTCCACGCCATCGACCTGCACGGCTATGGCGAGACCAGCCCCTGGACCCACCCGGGCCCCGTGGACCACGGCGCCGAGGCGGCCCTGGTGGCGGCGCTGATCGACCACCTGGGCGCCCCGGCCCACGTGGTGGGCCATTCCTTCGGCGCCCTGATCGGCCTGCGGGTGGCGCGGGACCACGGCGACCGGGTGGCCGGCCTGGTGGCCCTGGAGCCGGTGACCTTCGGCCTGCTGCCCGACCGCCGGGACGATGCCATGGTGGCGGCCCTGCGCGACGGGTTCGAGGGCGCCCTGGCCCGGGCCGACGGCGGCGACATGGCCGGCTTCATGACCCACCTGGTGGACTACTGGAACCGCCCCGGGTTCTGGGACGGCCTGTCGGACCGCCAGCGCGAGAAGCAATTGGCCCTGGCCGGCAAGGTGCACCGCGAGGTGGCCTCGGCCATGGCCGACCGCACGCCGCTGGAAAGCTGGACCGCCATCGCAGCGCCGGTGCGCCTGATGGGCGCCCGGGGCACCACGGCGGCGGCCAAGGCGGTGCTGGAGATCCTGCACGCGGCGCGGCCCGACTGGCCCCTGGACTGGCTGCCCGACTGCGGCCACATGGCGCCGCTGACCCACCCGGCCACCACGGCGCGGTTCCTCAATGCGGCCCTGAAGGGTCAGACGACCCCGTAGGCCAGGGCCAGCAGGACCACGCCCAGGACCACCCGGTAGACCACGAAGGGGGTGAAGGTGGCGCGCTTCAGCCAGGCCATCATCAGGGCCACGGCGATCAGCGCCGCCACCATCGACAGGCCGGCCGCCAGGATGGCGTCGAAAGTCAAAGCAGCATTGCCGGAATCGTACAGCTCCTTGCCCTTCAGCAGGCCGGCCCCCAGGATCGTGGGGATGGACAGCAGCATCGAGAACCGCGCCGCGTCGGACCGTTCCATGCCCAACATGCGGGCCGCCGACATGGTGATGCCCGACCGGCTGGTGCCCGGCACCAGGGCCAGCACCTGGGCCAGGCCCACCACCAGGGCGTCGCGCCAGCCGATGTGGTCCAGGGTGCGCAGGGTCATGCCCAGGCGGTCGGTCACATACAGCACGATGCCGAAGCCCAGGGTGGTCCAGCCGATGACGGCGATGGAACGCAGGGCATCCCCGGCGTAGGCGTTGACCAGAAAACCGGCGATGACCACCGGAATCGTGGCCAAAATCAGGTAGATCACCAGCATGGCCCGGGGATCGCGCCGGCCCCGCAGCAGTCGCCCCAGGCCCACCAGCATGTCCCACAGGTCGCGCCAGAAATAGATCACCACGGCGCCCAGGGTACCCACGTGGACGGCCACGTCCATGAGCAGTCCCTGGTCCGGCCAGCCGCCGAAATAGGGCACCAGGACCAGGTGGCCCGAGGACGAAATGGGCAGGAATTCGGTGATGCCCTGGACCAGGGCCAGAACCACGATTTGCAGGAAGCTCAAGGCACCCTCGACAGGCTGTCTACGCGGGGAAAAACCTTATACCAGTCAACACCTTGCCCCGGAACCGGCAATCGCCGAATAGGGCCGGTTCGGGACCATGCCGCGGGGGGCCGTGCTAGGCTTTGCGTTTCCATGCGATTTTGGTTAATCTGCGCCTCCTCCTGGGAATCGGAGGCCGTTTTCCACGCGCAGTTGCCCCGTGTCACGACTGCCCGGCCGGAAGGGGCGCCCGTCATCCAGGGACGCGCCCACTGGGGACTCGGGGGCCTGAATGGCTGCGGACCGGCAAGGCCGGCCGCACGTGGCGGGAACCAACGACGGTCCGCCGCGGCTCCGACGGGCGTGGATCATTTCAATGGTCGCCTGTTCCTGACAGGCATCCGCCCAGCGGATGCCCGGCGTGAGGGAGCGGGCACAGTCGGAAAGAAAGTGCCATGAACCACTCCGCCATGCCCCACGCGCCGGGTCTTACGAAGGATGGCCTCTACGACCCCAGCAACGAGCACGATGCCTGCGGCGTCGGCTTCGTCGCCCACATCAAGAACCGCAAGAGCCATGACATCATCCGTCAGGGCCTGCAGATCCTGGCCAACCTGGACCATCGCGGCGCCGTGGGCGCCGACCCGCTGGCCGGCGACGGCGCGGGCATCCTGATCCAGATTCCCGACAGCTTCCTGCGCGCCGAGATGGCCGAGCAGGGCGTCACCCTGCCGGAACCGGGCGACTATGGGGTGGGCATGGTGTTCCTGCCCCAGGACCATGATTCCCGCAACCGCTGCGAGGCCGCCATCGAATACGTGGCCAAGGCCGAGGGCCAGGTGGTGCTGGGCTGGCGCGACGTGCCGGTGGACGGTTCGTGCCTGGGCGAAAGCGTGAAGCCCGACGAGCCGGTGATCCGCCAGGTGTTCATCGCCCGCGGCAAGATGACGCCCGACCAGGCGGCCTTCGAGCGCAAGCTGTTCGTCATCCGCAAGCAGGCCCACCACGTGATCTGGGACCAGTCCCTGGAGGACTGGGAACAGTTCTACGTCACCTCCATGTCCACCCGCACCATCGTCTACAAGGGCATGGTGCTGGCCACCAACCTGGCCACCTATTTCAAGGACCTGGACAACCCGGCCCTGGAATCGGCCCTGGCCCTGGTGCACCAGCGGTTTTCCACCAACACGTTCCCGTCGTGGCGGCTGGCGCAGCCATTCCGCTACCTGTGCCACAACGGCGAGATCAACACGCTGCGCGGCAACATCAACTGGATGGCCGCGCGGCGCCATTCCATGGAATCCAAGGTGCTGGGCAAGGACCTGGACAAGCTGTTCCCGCTGATCGGTGACGGCTCGTCGGACTCGGCCACCTTCGACAACGCCCTGGAGCTGCTGGTGGCGGCCGGCTATTCCCTGGCCCACGCCATGATGATCATGATTCCCGAGGCCTGGGACGACAACCCGCTGATGGATGAGGACCGCCGGGCCTTCTATGAATACCACGCGGCGCTGATGGAGCCGTGGGACGGGCCCGCCGGCGTGGCCTTCACCGACGGCCGCCAGATCGGCGCCACCCTGGACCGCAACGGCCTGCGGCCGGCCCGCTACATCGTCACCGACGACGACATGGTGATCATGGGCTCGGAAGTGGGCGTGCTGCCCATCCCCGAGGACAAGATCATCAAGAAGTGGCGCCTGCAGCCGGGCAAGATGTTCCTGATCGACCTGGAAGAAGGCCGCATCATCGACGATTCCGAGGTCAAGGCGAAGCTGGCCAAGGCCCGGCCCTATCAGGCCTGGCTGGACGAGACCCAGATCCACGTCGAGGACCTGCCCAAGGAAGTGGGCCCCATGACGCCGGACCCCAAGACCCTGCTGGACCGCCAGCAGGCCTTCGGCTACACGCAGGAGGACGTGAAGTTCTTCCTGACGCCCATGGGCATGACGGGCCAGGACCCGGTGGGCTCCATGGGCCGCGACACGCCCATCGCGCCGCTGAGCGACCGGCCGCGCATGCTGTTCGACTACTTCAAGCAGAACTTCGCCCAGGTCACCAACCCGCCCATCGACCCGATCCGCGAGGAACTGGTCATGTCGCTGGTATCGCTGATCGGCCCCCGGCCCAACCTGCTGGACCTGGACAGCGGCGGCGAGCACAAGCGGCTTGAGGTGCGCCAGCCCATCCTGTCCAACCTGGACCTGGAAAAGGTGCGGCGCATCGAGAACCAGGTGGACCACGCCTTCCGCACCTACACCCTGGATATCTGCTATCCGGCGGTCCAGGGCGCCAAGGGCATGGCCAAGGCCCTGAAGAAGCTGTTCAACCGCGCCGCCAAGGTGGTGGAAAGCGGCTACAACATCCTGATCCTGTCGGACCGCGCCGTGTCGGCCGACATGATCGCCATCCCCTCGCTGCTGGCCACGGCCGGCGTGCACCATCACCTGATCCGCCAGGGCCTGCGCACCGAGGTGGGCCTGGTGGTGGAAACGGGCGAGACCAAGGTGGTGCACGACTTCTGCCTGCTGGCCGGTTACGGGGCCGAGGCCATCAACCCCTACCTGGCCTTCGACACCCTGTCGCACCTGTGCCCCCACCTGCCCGAGGACGTGTGCGAGGCGGACCTGCACAAGCGCTACGTCAAGGCCGTGGACAAGGGCATGCTGAAGGTGATGTCGAAGATGGGCATCTCCACCTACCAGTCCTACTGCGGCGCCCAGATCTTCGACGCCGTGGGCCTGGACCGGGACTTCGTCGACACCTACTTCACGGGCACCCACACGGCCGTCGGCGGCGTGGGCCTGTCCGAGGTGGCCGAGGAAACGGTGATGCGCCACCGCGCCGCCTTCGGCGACGCGCCGGTGTACCGCGACGCCCTGGACGTGGGCGGCGACCTGGCCTACCGCCAGCGCGGCGAGGCCCACATCTGGACGCCGGAAACCATCGCCCTGCTGCAACACGCCGTGCGCTCGGGCGACGAGAAGCGGTTCCGCGCCTTCACCGCCAAGGTCAACGACAACGACCGCAAGCTGGCCAACCTGCGCGGCCTGTTCGAGCTGAAGTTCGCCGACAAGCCCCTGCCGCTGGACGAGGTGGAGCCGGTTTCGGCGATCATCAAGCGCTTCGCCACCGGGGCCATGTCGTTCGGCTCCATCTCGTGGGAGGCCCACACCACCCTGGCCGTGGCCATGAACCGCATGGGCGGCAAGTCCAACACCGGCGAGGGCGGCGAGGAGGCGGAACGCTACAAGGTGCTGCCCAACGGCGATTCCATGCGCTCGGCCATCAAGCAGGTGGCCTCGGGCCGGTTCGGCGTGACCGCCGAATACCTGGTCAACGCCGACGACATCCAGATCAAGATGGCCCAGGGCGCCAAGCCCGGCGAGGGCGG